>CAJWZI010000008.1 GCA_913049615.1 uncultured Alphaproteobacteria bacterium
AGAGGTCCTGGACCGAAGTCCAAAACACGGTCCCATGCTGCAGAAGCTGTTCACCAAGTAGCCTAGTCCTAACGCGGGGCCGCGGGGGCCCGCCGCCCCGCGTCTTCGGCCCGTTTCCCCGCCCGCGTTCCTGGAACAGCCCATGCGCCAGCAGATTGCCGCGTTCGAGACGGCCTTTAACAAATTCACGGTGTTTCTGGCTAGTCTTGTCGCCGCATCCATCGGACTGATAGCCTTGTTGGTACCCCTTAATCTAGCGCTGGTGAAAGTCGAACTGGGGGGCATTTGGTGGCTGTACGAAGCGGTGGAATACACCCTGTACGTGGGTGTGTTTATCGGCGCACCATGGGTACTGCAACAGGGGGCCCACGTGCGAGTGGATGTGCTGGTTACCGCCCTGTCTCGCCCGCAAGCGGTGCGGTTGGAACGGGTCGTGGATGCCACCGCTACCGTGCTATGCCTTTTTCTATTCTACTATGGCTGCCGCGCGGCGATCTCCGAGTTTGAGGACGGGACCCTGCCTGATAAGGATTTGCGTATAGCCAATTGGTACATGCTGGCAGTCTTTGCACTGTCTTTTCTGCTGCTCGCCATAGAGTTCCTATTTCGCATGCGCCGGGCAACGGCAATTGCGCAGGAAGACTATATCGCTAAATCGGGATTTTGAGCTATGGAGTGGTATTTTGCACTTACACTCCTTCTCGGTACCGTCTGCGCCCTAATGTTCCTTGGCCTGCCAGTGGCCTTTGCCTTTTTCGCCGCCAATGTTCTTGGCACCTTCATATTCATAAATGGCGATATCGGGTTGGTATTCATGCCAATCGAATTCCACAATGCCATAAAATTTACCCTGGCGCCCATTGCCCTGTTCTTACTGATGGGCGAAATCCTGTTGCAGACAGGGGTCGCCTTCAAGGCCATTGGTGCGATTGACCGGCTGATTTCACGGGTGCCAGGGCGCCTGGCCGTGGTTTCCATCGTCGGCGGCACCGTATTCTCGTCGCTTTCAGGGTCCACCATTGCTAACACTGCCATACTCGGATCGGTGCTACTTCCAGACATGATCAAACGTGGCTATCAGCCTACCATCGCCATGGGCCCGATCATGGCCGTTGGCGGCATTGCTATGCTGATCCCGCCCTCGGCCCTCGCGGTACTGCTCGCCAGTCTGGCTGAACAGTCGGTGGCACAGCTACTCATCGCCGGCATTGTACCCGGTGTTTTTATGGCATTCCTGTTCTTTGCCTATGTAGTAGGCAGATGCCTAATCAATCCCAAGCTCGCCCCAGCCTATGTGCCCGACCAGGGCAGCCTGGATCAACCCCTGAGCATCAGCCTGAACCTGGGTGGCCGTCAGGTTGTGAATTTGACCTATGACGGAAGATTTTGCCGTGCCGTGAACCGAGTGCTGCCATTCGTCTTTTACATCCTGCCATTGCTGGTAATTTTCGTCGTCGTAGTCGGCAGTATTTTCTTCAAGCTGGCCGCGCCGACCGAGGCAGCGGCCTTAGGCTGCGTTGCGGCCCTAGCGGTCTGCTACTTCTTCCGACTATTCAAGACCATTATCCGGATCACTGGTATCGAGGGCGCAGATTTCTCTTGGCGGCAGGTAGCCAAGGCCCTGATGGAGACGGCCAAGATCAACATCATGATTCTTTTTATTATCGCCGGTTCCCTCGTGTTCAGCCAGGCCCTATCTAACTCCGGCGCAACGGACGGCCTCTTGGAGCAAATCACAAAATTGGATTTGACGCCGATCACGGTGGTAATCGCCATGATGGTAGTGCTGCTGTTCCTGGGCGCCTTCATGGACCAGGTCAGCATGTTGTTGCTGACCCTTCCGTTTTTCCTTTTAGGTAGCCAGTCGCTGCAAGTGGTCTTTAACATTGACGTTATCTGGCTCATGGTACTGATGCTGATCACCATGGAAATCAGCCTACTCACCCCGCCCTTTGGTCTGTTGCTTTACGTAATGAAGGGCGTAGCCCAGTTCGAGGTAACTTTAGGGCAAGTCATACGCTCCGCCCTGCCCTTTATTGTCATCGAATTGTTCGTACTAGCTCTTCTAGTCTGGATACCGGAACTAGCCACATGGCTGCCCAGCAAGATTGAATAGTTGCCACATGAACCATGCAAACCCGACCAATCCGCTATCGTTTCTCAGCCGCGCTCCCGGGACTTCTTGAACCAGGCATCCTCTTCAGCGAAGCGATCGGCATTCCAGCTCAACGCGGCCTTCAGACCATCCTTCTCCCGAATTTTGTCAAACTCTTCGATCTCGGGCGAGGAGTCCGTGCTCGCCAAGGCAATGGCTTCCAGCTCCATGGAGCGTTCCACCACTTGACGCACGCCCATCAATTCGTATGACATATTGATAAGCTTCTTATTGTACTCCACTGTGGCGGCGGGAAGTTTCGCGATAGTCAACGCCTGGCGTTCCACCGCCGCGTCCAGTTCCTCGAGCGGCACCACCTCGTTCACCAGGTCCAACCTCTTCGCCTCGGCAGCGTCGATCAGATTCCCGGTGTATAGTAACTCACGCGCCTTGGTCATGCCGACCATCCAGGGCCAAACGGCCGGTATGTAGGGGCCGCCAGTGCGGATCTCTGGCGCTCCAAATTTTGCATCCTCCGAACAAATCCGTAGATCGCAAAAGTTGGCAGTAGCAAGTCCCCCAGCTATACAAAATCCATGTATCTGGGCGATGATTGGTTTCGGATTATTCCAGAACACATCCCACCAGGCTGATGCACTGAATGTCTTGCCCTTAAGGAAGCGAGCCCGCCGCTTGACCGCATTGATCTTGTTAGTGGTTGTGATGTCAAAACCTGCGCTGAACGCACGTCCCGACGCCTTAAGCACGATTACCCGGATTTCCTCGTCTAACCAACCGGCATCCTCCATCGCGCTTTGAACTTCAAGCTGCAAGTCCTCAGACAGGGCATTCAGCTTGTCCGGTCGGTTCAGTACAACGTAGGCAATTGGCCCCCGTTTTTCATAAATGATGTTCTCATAGCTCATTGGTCCTCTCCTAACCTACGTTTAAACTGAAGCGGGCGCACACCCTCCTCTAGAGGATGTTAAAGCGCTGTCGCAATTCCATCTCAACAAGAATGACGAAATTGACCCTAAGCCAATTGCCGTAAAACCCTCACTGCACAGTGCCAAAAGCCCATCTTTCAAATTCGCCGCGGTAATAGTCGTCCTCGTTCAGACCTCCTAAAACGCAAACCCAAAAGATCTACGCAATTTTGCCGGATCCATGCCGGATTCTCGCAAATGAGCTAAACTGGCCCCGCCATGGCGCTTGGCCAAGCGCACACCCTGGTCGTCGTTAATCAGTGGATGATGATCATATTCCGGTGTCGGCAGATCCAATAATGCCTGCAATAGTCGGTGCACATGACTAGCCGAGAATAAATCCGCCCCTCTCGTAACGTGGCTGACACCTTGTAGCGCATCATCGATAGTGACAGCCAGATGATAGGACGTGGGTACATCCTTCCGGGCCAGCACGACATCGCCGTGCAGCTCCGCATTCAATGGCCGTCGCCCCTGAGTGCGGTCATGCCATGACAGGTCGGATGATAGGCGCTTTCCTGCCCGGGCACAGTCCAAACGTATAGCATAGGCTTCACCTCCCTCGACTCGATCTTGGCGTTCACCGAAAGATAGGTTTCGGCATGTTCCAGGATAAAGGAGCCTATCCAGGCCATGGGGTGCGGATGGAGCCGTGGCAATCTCTCTGGCGATTTTTTTTCTGGTGCAAAAACAGGGATAGGTTAATTCCTCTGCATCCAGACGCGCTAAGGCTCCGGCGTAGTCATCCATGTGCTCGGATTGGCGGCGTACCGGTTGCTCCCACTTTAGCCCCAACCACTCCAAATCGGCTAGCAAGGCTGCTTCATGCTCCAGCCGGCAGCGGTTCCGGTCAATGTCCTCTACCCGCAGCAAAAATCTACCGCCCATGCGCTGGGCCGCATCGAAGCTGTACAGCGCCGAAAAACCATTTCCTAGATGCAGACGCCCGGTGGGACTAGGGGCAAATCGCAGGACAGGGGATTGTGGCAATAGCGAGCCTATAGGCTATCAGATGGATAAATAATTGTTCAGGAGGATACCACGTCAGATGATAAATTCACGGTTCTAGTAGCCGGATCAGTCATCATAGAGCAAGGTATACGGGCCGCTAAGGACATCGATGTCGTGGCCAAGCAGTTCTTGAGTCCAGTAATGAACATCACCAGTATGGCAGAGCAAATGGTCCATTTAGGTCTGAACACCCAGACCCCATCGCAACAGTAAATAGTGAAATCCTAACGTCTATCAATGGAACACAGACACATGGTGCAGAAGAACTATAAGGATAGCGAAATCAGCGCCAGGTCGTGCCAAGGATATTTTGATTGGCCAGATACGGGTTTCTCTAACTATTGTCCAACAATGGCCACCTCGTCGACCGCTGAGCCAGACCTTTTGAACCAGAAGCGGCCCGTTCGTCCAACGCCGTCGGACATTTAAGCCTTGGAAGACGGATTTCACCAAATCGCCCGAATGGAACCGAGATTTACCGCGGTTTTGCAGCAACACGGCGAGCCACCATCGCGAAAAAGGCCTGGTGGATTCGAAACAGTCCTCAAGACTATCGTGCAGCAACAAGTCTCTCTCGCTTCCGCCAATGCAATTTGGGGGCGGCTGCGAAAAGGCCTGGTCCGGGTCAACGCGGACGCCGTGCTGGCGTTGGATAAGGATGATTTGCGTGGCTTTGGCCTATCAAGAGCAAAAGCTATCTGTGCTCGCAGTTTAGCTGAAGAAGTCGCGTACGGCCGACTAAATTTCCGCAAATTGCCACACTTGGAAGACGAGGATGTCATTGTATCCCTAACCCGGATCAAAGGTATCGGCCGTTGGACAGCTGAAGTTTACCTACTTGGTGCGTTGCAGCGTCCGGATATCTGGCCGGCCGCTGATGTGGCCTTGATGGAAGGCATTCGCGATCTATTGGGACTTGACTCCCGACCCACCATGAAAGAAATGCTAGTGTTGGCAGAACCCTGGCGTCCCTACCGCACCTTCGCAGCGCGCACAACATGGCTGCATTACAGGCACATGACAAACCGCGGCACCGTGGCCTAGATGGCCGTAGAATTTTTACCTGGAAAAATTGGCGCAAAATTGCCAAAATCCAAAGAATCGATTGTTCCAATTGAGTTTGTTCTGGTCTGAATTACGTAGGAAGGTCATGGAGGCCACACTTGATCGCAGCCCCACTTTGGTGCTCAACGCCGATTTTCAGCCGTTGAGTTATTATCCATTATCCTTATGGTCCTGGCAGGATGTGGTTAAAGCGGTATTCCTTGAGCGAGTGCAAGTACTCTCGGCCTATGACCGGGTCATCCACTCACCCAGTTTCGTCATGGATCTACCTTCCGTTGTGGCGCTAAAACGGTATATCCAACCGGCTAATTTCCCTGCATTTACCCGTTTCAACCTATTTTTGCGAGACCGGTTCATTTGCCAATACTGCGGCGCTAAGCATGATCTGACGTTTGATCATGTCATTCCCCGCAGCCGGGGCGGCCGCACTACCTGGGAAAACGTCGTCGCGGCCTGCGCGCCTTGCAATCTGCGTAAGGGCGGGCGCATGTCCATAGACTGCGGCATGCGACCCCGAATGGCCCCCAATCGCCCCACAGTTCGACAACTGCATGATCGGGGCCGTGCTTTTCCGCCCAATTATTTGCACGAAAGCTGGAGTGATTTCCTCTACTGGGATACAGAACTGGAGGCCTGATGGCCCGGCCTTACGATGCCTCTCCCGTAGCCATGCGCGTAGATCTGGCGGCCGCCCTTAATCGAAACCATGAGCGTCTGACCCAACCCGGTTCCTGGCTAGATGGCGCCCAACGCCTGGCCGTATTAGTGGAAGCTCGCCACGCCTGGGATTGTCCTTTGTGCCGGAAACGCAAAAGCTCTATCTCGCCCTATGCCGTGGACGGAAACCATGCCGCACTGGGAATTTTGGCCCCGGCCTGGGTTGAGGTCATACACCGCGTGGTCACCGATCCGGGGCGCCTTAGCCAACGCTGGTACCAAGAAGCTCTGGATAGCGGCATAGCGGAGGACGAGATAATTGAAGTCATCAGCGTGACCGTACAGGCCGTAGTGATCGACTGTTTCACAACTGCCATCGGCATGGAAACTCCCTCTTTTCCTGACGCTGCAACGGGTCAACCGCCCAGGCGCCACGCACCGGAAGCCAGGCCCGGACCAGGCTGGGCCGCAACCATTGCGCCAGAGGATGCAGGGCCTGATTTTATGGATTTTTATAATAATGAGAGCCATTTTTACATCCGGCGCTCACTAACCCTGGTGCCAGACGAGACCCGGCGCCTATGGGAACTCCTGAACGCGCTATATATGGAAGACCCCCGTATTCACGAACTGGAGGGACTAGAACGTGGCATATCGCGTGCGCAGATGGAATTCTTGGCAGCCCGTGCATCTGCGCTTCTTGGTTGCTATTACTGAACCACCTCCCATGCGGCGCGGCTCCGGGTGAGCGGCAAACATACTGGCAACGAATACGACCTTTCCCTAATTATGGATGGCAGTGTCCAGGAATCGGGCCTGCCCCAGGGAAACATGCTGAATGAGTTTGTCGAAGCCATCATGGACCGCGACAAAGCCCGTATTGCCGCTACCCGAACGACCATCGCAGAAACGTTAGGCGAGGCCGCCATGGTGGACGCGGCGGCGACGATTGCCGCCTTTAACGCCTATACCCGTATGGCGGATGCTACAGGTATTCCGCTGGAAGCCCCCAAAGCCGAAGCTACGGTCGAATTGCGTCAGGAGCTGGGGTTGGAAGCCCTGAACAACGGATGACGCGAAGCCTGCTTGTTGTCGCCCACGCCCCTTCACCTAACACAAAACGTTTGTTTGATGCAGTTTTGGCCGGAGCCGGGGAGAATGACGGAGTGGAAATCATCGGCAAGACCCCGTTCCAGGCTGGTCCAGACGAAATTTTGGCTGCCGACGGCATCATTCTTGGCACGACCGAAAACCTTGGCTATATGAGCGGCGCCATGAAAGACTTTTTCGACCGCAGCTATTATCCCTGCCTAGAGAAGACCCAGGGCCGCCCCTACTGCCTTTATATCCGGGCCGGTCACGACGGCACGGGCACCCGGCGCGGGATCGAGACTATCGTGACCGGCCTGCGCTGGCGCGCGGTGCAGGAGCCTATCATCCTACGCGGTGATTGGCGGGAGGAATTCGTGGATCAATGTCATGAGCTGGGTGCCGCGATGGCGGCCGGCCTAGAATCTGGAATATTTTAACTACGCGGAGCTGGCTTAGATTAGAAATGTACTAGCCGGCGAATAATTCTACGTACCCGTGAAAATCGGCACTCGTTTATCTTTCCAGGCGGCGATGCCCTCCTTGAAATCATCAGATTTTTGGGCATCGGCCATATCTGCCAGACATTGTTCCATAGCTGAATCAAAGCCCTGATCCAGCCCCTGATAAACCATCCGCTTAACCACGCGGTTTGAGCGCGGTGAAACGGCCGTGGCCAATTCCCGAGCATAGTCCATGGCGGCAGGTAATAGCTCGTTGGTGGGAAACACCTTGTCCACCAGGCCCATGTCGACGGCCTCGTCCGCATCCACCAGCCGGGCCGTGTAGAGAAGATCAAAGGCTTTTGAAGGCTGAATTAGGCGCGGCAAGAGCCAGCCTAGACCGTATTCCGGGACCAGGCCGCGTTTCGAAAACGCCGTGCCGAAACGAGCAGTGTCAGAGGCGAACCGGATGTCAGCGAACATGGGCAGCACCATACCGACGCCCACCGCAGGACCGTTAACGGCAGCGATCACCGGCTTGGGGACTGTAGCGATCCAAGCGTATTTTGCTGCGAACGCCTGCGGCAGATCCAGGCCACCCTCTATCGCACCGGTAAATGGCGGGGCTTCTTCTTCCTCCACCGCTATCTCGCTGACCCGACCCTGTAGCCGAGCCGCATCGGCTCCAGCACAGAACCCTCGTCCCGCGCCGGTCAATACGATAACCCGCACCTCGTCATCATCGCTGGCTTGTTGCATGGCGGCCCGGACCTCGCCAGCCATAGTCAGGGTCATGGCGTTCAACCGGTCAGGCCGGTTCAAGGTCACGACCGCGACACCTTGCTCAACGCTATAGATAACTTCCTGAAAAAGCATTATTTCCTCACGCTGCTTTACCGTAAAAACCTTCACCCCTGGCCGCCATGTCCCGCAACAGTTTTGACGGGGTAAAGCGGGGTCCGTGGGACTGGGCCAGATGATCACACTCAGCTACGAATTCATGAATTCCAATGGTATCCACCAGGCTCAACACACCGCCTCTGAATGGCGGAAACCCCCATCCCATAATTGAACCCACGTCGACATCCCGCTTTTCGGCGATCACACCCTCTTCCATGCAGCGTACAGCCTCTACGGATTGAATATAAATTAGGCGTTTCTTCACTTCCTCTACGTCCGGCTGTTCCCCGGCTAGTGGACAATAATCGGTGAGACCGGGCCATAAATGCTTGGAGCCTTTTTCAGGGTAATCATAAAAACCCTTGCCGGCCTTTTTGCCCATGCGACCCAGATCCTCGACCATCGTGGCTACCAGATCATCTCCCGGCACCGCCACATAATCATCACCTATGTCTTCCCTGGTCTGCTTGCCGATCTTGTACATCAGGTCAATGGAAACCTCGTCCGCCATGGCCAAGGGTCCGACCGGCATGCCCGCCATCTTGCCAGCATTCTCTATCAACGCCGGCGCAACACCGTCTGCCAATAAGGCCAGCCCTTCACGGACATAAGTCCCGAACACCCGTGACGTATAAAAGCCCCGGGCATCCTTTACCACGATAGGTGTCTTACGGATCGCCTTCACATAATCGATGGATTTGGCTAAGGCTTCTGACGATGTCCCTTCACCCATGATGATTTCGACCAAAGGCATCCGATCTACAGGCGAAAAAAAATGCAGCCCAATAAAATTGTCGGGACGGCCGGACGCAGCAGCAAGACCTGTGATGGGCAGGGTGGAAGTGTTGGATGCAAAAATTATTTCGTCGCCCGTCACGGCGAGGGCCTTTTTCGTCACTTCCGCCTTGACCGCGCGATCCTCGAACACCGCTTCGATAACTAGATCACTACCCGCCAAATCGTCAAAGGACGTCGTAGCATGAATACGAGCCAGGGTGGCATCAGCAGTCTCTTGATCCATGCGTTGGCGAGAGACACGTTTTTTTAGCAGCTCCTCTACATTGGTCTTGCCCTTATTGGCGCTGTCCTGAGACATATCCAACAGCACCACATCAAATCCGGACATGGCGGTTACATATGCGATGCCCGCACCCATCATACCTGCACCCAATACACCGACCTTGGCGAATGACGCCTCGGCGATCTCCTTAGGCCTCCCCGCGCCCTTGCCCGCTTCTGTCATGGCGAAAAACAGGCGGATCATGTTGCGGCATTCCGGCGTCAAGGCCGTAGCGATCAGATAGCGAATCTCAATCGCCAACCCGGTATCTATATCTACCTGACAGCCCTCGTAAACAGATGACATGATGTTCTGTTGCGCTGGATAATTTCCGTAGGTGCGCTGGCGCAACATCGCGTTACCAGCCATGAAGGCCTGCTGCCCACTTGGCGATTGCACTGCACCGCCGGGAATTTTAAAGCCACGTTTATCCCAAGGCTGCACCTTGTTCTTTTGCCCAGCGCCTAGAACCCAGGCCTTTGCCGCCGCTAATAGTCCATCTGCCGGCACAACTTCATCAATCATGCCAATATTCTTGGCAGCGTCAGGCGCAAGTTCCTTGCCTTCCAACATCAGGAGCAGGGCCTGTTGCATTCCGATTAGGCGAGATAGCCGCTGCGTGCCGCCACCGCCAGGTAATAGGCCGATCTTGGCCTCAGGCAGTCCAATCTTAATTTTTGGATTATCAGCAGCGATGCGGTAATGAGAGGCCAAGCAAAGCTCGTACCCGCCACCTAGGGCATGGCCGTTAATTGCGGCGACAAAGGGTTTCCCACCAGTTTCCATTCGCCGGAATTTGCCATGCACCCATTCCATGAATTCCTTCAACATGGATAAATCGCCATCACCCATGACCGAAAGATCAGCACCGACAAGGAACTCCTTGTGCGCGGAGGTGACAATCACGCCTTTAACAGCCTCGTCAGCAACAGCCTTTTCCACCGCTTCGCCATAGGCCGCCATAGTATCATTGTTCATGACATTCATGGGCCGGTTGGAAACATTCCAGGTGATTTTGGCAACGCCATCGCCATCCACATCATAGTCGATCATAGTCTTCGTCCTTATAGGCGTTCGATGATTGTCGCAGTGCCCATACCTGCACCTACGCATAGAGTAGTAAGTGCCGTGCTTTTGCCGGTGCGTTCCAACTCATCCAACACTGTACCCAAGATCATTGCACCCGTGGCTCCGAGGGGATGGCCCATGGCGATGGCCCCGCCACAGACGTTGATATTGTTATGGTCAATTTCCAGCACCTCCATGAAACGGAGGACCACCGCCGCGAAGGCCTCGTTTAGTTCCCAAATATCGATATCGCCCTTGTCCATGCCAGCGCGTTTCAGTGCTTTCTCGGCCGCGAGCGACGGCCCAGTGAGCATAATAGTCGGCTCTGAGCCGATGGAGGCAAAACCGCGAATGCGAGCCCTGGCTTTCAGGCCTAGTTTCTCTCCAATTTCCTTGCTGCCCAACAAAACGGCGGCTGCCCCGTCGACAATACCCGATGAGTTACCCGCGTGGTGAACATGTTCAATTTTTTCAACTTCTGGATAGCGTTGAATGGCGACTGAGTTGAAACCGAATTGCTCGCCGATATTCCCGAACGACGGGTCAAGAGAGGCCAGAGATTGCATATCCGTCTCGGGCCGCATGTGTTCGTCATTGTCCAGGACCGTAGTGCCGTTGATATCTACCACCGGCACAATAGCGCCTTCGAACCGACCTTCATCCCAGGCGTTTTGCGCCCGTTTTTGGCTTTCGACTGCATAGCTGTCCACATCATCGCGGGAATAGCCGAATTTGGTGGAAATCAGATCGGCAGATATACCTTGCGGGACAAAATAACTGTGAAATGCCACAGCCGGATCCGTCGCCCAAGCGCCGCCGTCCGACCCCATAGGCACGCGGCTCATGCTTTCTACTCCTCCGCCGATGGCCATGTCCGACTGCCCTGACATGATTTGTCCCGCAGCAATGTTTACCGCCTCGAGGCCCGAGGCGCAGAACCGGTTAACTTGCGCACCGGCAGTAGTTTCAGCGTAGTCTGAGTTAATCACGGCGACCCTGGCAATATCAGCGCCCTGTTCGCCCACCGGTGCGACGCAGCCCAGCATCACGTCATCTACGTGAGCGGTATCAAGCTCATTTCTATCCCGGATCGCCCGCAGCGCCGTCGAAGCCAGTTCGATCGGCGTTACCGAATGGAGGGAGCCACTAGCCCGTCCCTTGCCTCGTGGCGTACGTACATGATCGTAAATATAAGCTTCAACCATCTCGCTCTTCCTTCCAAAATATCCAAGGGACAGGGCCCCATCCCGTTAAGAATGTTCCCTCTCCTCCAACTGCTTTAGCATATTTCAATGGCTCAGGGAGTAAACCGCGTAGGTCGCGGCAAGCACCGAGTTATGCTGCCAAGGATAATATAACGCTAAATTAGACTACGTCACACCAAGCCTTCGATTTTTGCACCCTCGGGCAAACTTCTCCAATCCTCTACCAAACGGCGAGAGATGGAATCCTCGGGCGGCAAAATGAGCGTCTCATCATCCAGTCCCTGAACGATATCCGCCCGCGTAAACCAGGCTGCTTCGCTAATTTCCTCACCGTCGACCATAATCCTAGGATCGGTCGCACGGGCCCAGAAACCCATCATTAGGGACGAGGGAAATGGCCAAGGTTGAGAGGCCCGGTACAGTACCACGCCAGTCGTGACACCAACCTCTTCCGCGACCTCCCTACGGACGGCGTCTTCCAAGGTCTCACCAGGCTCCACAAAACCGGCCACGGTTGAAAATCTGGGGATGGCAAGGGAAGCGCGTTTGGCCAAGAGGCACCGCTCACCATCTATCACTAAAGTAATGACGGCAGGATCGGTGCGGGGAAAATGCATCCGTCCGCATACATGACTAGTGCAGCGCCGCAAATGGCCGGCCCGTTCCGGGACCGTCGGGGCGCCACAGCGGCCGCAGTGCAGGTGATCCTGGTGCCAAACAGACATGCCCCGCCCAAACGCCAACATAGCGGCCATCCGATCGGACAGGTGCATGGCCACATCACGCAGGTCATGTGATGTAGCGGGCAGGCAATCTTCGGACAAATTGGAAATATCCAGGGCAAAGTGGACGGTCCGTTCGATGATGCCCAGTAGGACAGCTCGTTCCAGACCTCCCAATTCGCCTGCATCCTGAGGCGAAAGAGTGAGAGGGGTGACATCGTCTGAAAACAGAAACCGATGCCGCCAGATCGGATAAACCCTCGACACCGGCGAGGCGAGCTGTTCATCCAACCAGGAGGCGTCCTCGCGCCACTCGGCCCCGCGGTCAAAGTCGCCGTCGGCATAACGCATTGTTGGTGACATCGTCTGGGCTGTCGGTGGTGCCATGAAGACAAATTCCTCGCTTCTAATCTCAGGACTTGCGATATGTAGATGAACGCCATCGTAACGTTCAAATAAAATAAGTGTTCCTCATGAGAACGGAATTGACCCAAACCTTCAATGTCAAACACCCATTCTTCCAAAGGGGCATGTGGTGGGTGGGCCATGCCGAGCTGATCAGCGCAGGAGGAATAGGATGACAAAAGCATTTGAAGGGGTCCGTGTGATCGATTTCACACAGGTGTTATCTGGGCCGGTGGCCACGGCGAATATGGCGCTTTTAGGCGCGGACGTAATCAAGATCGAAATGAAAGGCATTGGCGATCAAACCCGAAACCTGATGGCGGAAGGGGAATGGGCGCTACGCGGGCTTGGTCCCGTCTTTGTGGGCTTCAACTGCGGCAAACGCAGCATCGCCCTCGATCTGAAAAACGACGGGGCAAAGAAGGTCGTGCATAAGATGATCAAAAGTGCCGATGTGGTGGCTGAGAATTTCAAACCTGGCGTCATGAAACGCCTCGGTCTTAGTTATAATGACGTCAAGAAGATCAAGCCGGATATCGTCTATTGTTCCATATCCGGGTTCGGACAGGAGGGGCCGGCAGCCACCGCGGGTGCCTATGACGGAGCGATCCAAGCCGTCTCAGGCTTGATGTCCCTGACTGGAACGCCAGAAGAGGGACCAATCAGAATTGGTTTTCCCGTCGCCGACATGACTACCGGACTGACAGCATCTTTTGCGATTGCCTCTGCTCTGTACCGCCGACTAGCGACGGGCCGAGGACAGCACCTGGATGTGGCGATGACGGATTCTGTGATGTCTCTGATCAGCTTCGCGATCAACCGCTACCTCATCAATGGGTCGGAACCGCAGTTGCTGGGAAACCGATCCGCGACCATGCAAACCACAACAGATATTTATGAAACGGCGGATGGATATATCAATATCTCCGTTTTCACCGACCACCTTATTACGCCGCTTTGCCGTGGATTGGGCCGTCCGGAATGGGCAGAGCAAGAGCGCTATCAGTCGGAACAAAGCCGCGTTGAAAACCGCCTGGAAATCTATGAGGAACTAAAGGACCTGATCAAAACCAGGCCAACCGACCAATGGCTAGAAACCCTGCGAGCCGAGGGCGTGCCCGCGGCACCCGTTCTTACCGTGCCACAAGCCCTCAAGGAGGCGCAGGTTGGCCGCCGCGATATTCTGCGAACCTTACCCGCCCCGGGCGGCATTGAAGGGAATATTACTATTCCAGGACTAGGCTTTATGGCATCCGAGGGCACACCTGCCACAGATACTCCGCCTCCCACCCTAGGCCAGCACACTGGGGAAATACTGACCGAGTTTGGATACAGCGCGGAGGGCATTGTCGCATTGCGGGAATGTGGTGCGATTTGACGGATATGGGGAGAAACTATATGGCCGAGAATTTGAGCGAATTCTTAAAACCTGGACCCATGGTAGAAAGTTGCCATCCGGACGTCCTGGCCCTTGCTGCTAAATCGGTGCGGGGCGTGCCCACAAATAAAGAAAAATCCGTCAGATTATATTACAAAATTCGAGATGGCATCCGGTACGACCCTTATGCCTCATCCCTCGATGTTGCCGGTATGAAGGCTAGCAAGACTTTGGCGGAGATGAAGGGTTATTGTGTGCAAAAGGCTGTCCTGCTCGCCGCCGTATGCCGTGCCCAAGGCATCCCCGCCCGCCTGGGCTTCGCTGATGTGCGAAACCACCTATCCACCGGCAAGATGCGGGAGCGGATGAAAACCGATACATTTTATTGGCACGGCTACACTGCAATTTTTCTCGAAGGCCAATGGCTGAAGGCAACACCGGCGTTTAACGTTGAGCTATGCGAAAAATTCGGATTGAAGCCACTTGAGTTCGATGGCGAGGTTGATTCCATATATCATGAATACGACAATGCCGGTAATCGCCATATGGAGTATCTGAATTTTCGGGGAGAATTTACGGAGCCGCCTTTGGACAGGATGCTGGAAACCTACATGGCTCATTATGATTACTGGAAATCCGGAAAACGAACTGAGACCGGTGACTTTGAGGCAGAGGTCGCCGCAGAAACTGGTTCGGGCTAGAATCGCGTTTTAAAGGATTTGGCCATGTTTATAAAATTATCGCCGGCGGACGAAGCGTTTCGGGCTGATATTCGCGCCTTTCTCGACGAAACCTTGACTGAGGATTTACGTGACGGCGCACGCAAGCGCACCAGTTTGTGGCAGGATATCGACACTGCCATGAACTGGCAACGCATCTTGTACGCCAAGGGCTGGGCCGCACCCAACTGGCCAGAAGAATTTGGCGGCACGGATTGGACCCTAATTCAACACTATATATTCGCTCAGGAGTGTGTCCGCGCCGAGGCCCCCGCCCTAATACCCATGGGCCTGAAGATGTGCGGGCCCATGTTGATCGGTTACGGCACAGAAGAGCAAAAGGCTCAATATCTCCCCCGTATCCTGAGTGGCGAGGATATTTGGTGTCAGGGTTACTCCGAGCCAGCCGCCGGCTCCGATCTAGCGGCCCTCAGCACCGCGGCAATCAGTGACGGTGATGACTACATCGTTAATGGCACCAAGATCTGGACCAGTTACGCCCAGCACGCCAACATGATGTTTGCACTGGTGCGCACCTCTACCGAAGGCAAACGTCAGGAAGGCATATCCTTCTTGCTGATCGACATGACGTCATCGGGTATCACGGTAAAACCCATCATAAACCTGGAAGGTGTGCATGAATTGAACCAGGTGTTCTTCGACGATGTGCGTGTCCCCAAAAAAAATCGCGTGGGCAAGGAAAATGACGGCTGGTCCGTGGCAAAATATCTGCTGGAGTTCGAACGGTTCTCCATGAGTTCCGTTGAAATACGCCGGGTTTTGGCCCGCGTTGAGAAACTGGCCATCCAAACCGACGCCGATGGTGCCCGACTGATGGACGTATCTAGTTTCACCCAACAGCTGGCGCGACTGAAAGTGGACGCTGACGCTTTGGAAGTCTCCGAGCAGCGGGTTCTAGCCAATTTAAGCGCCGGCATGCCGCCGGGGGCGGCTTCCTCAATCCAAATGGCGCGAGGATCGGAAGTCCAACAAAGGGTGGATATGCTTGGTGTAGAAGCCGCGGCTTATTACGCTAGCCTGCTGCAGCCGGAAACGCTGGAACTGGGCACCAATCGTCCGCCCATTGGACCGGAGCTAGCTATCACCCTGATGCCCGCCTATCTGAGCAACCGCATGCTCACTGTTGCAGGAGGCTCGTCGGAAATACAGCGCAACATCATCGCCAAGGCGGTGCTGGGAATGTAAATTTCGCCCATACCTTCGTGAGATGACATTGTCGAACTCGATACTCCGGTCGGAACCGGGCAATAACAATGTAGGTAAAGTCAACCTAGATTTGACTATTAGTCATATTGTCACGCCTGTGCTTGACCCGAATTTCTAATGTCATCAAGCAGTGTCGATTCCTATCATCGCAGGGTTGACAGCGCCTGTTCTGCATCATCAAGGGCCTTGCCGATGCGTGAGCGAAAGTCGCCCATATCCACACCCTCAGTACTTTTCTTGCCAGCGCAATAACGGGCATATACGCCGTGGATGATGCAGGCGCTCTTCCACCAGTTGAAGCCGATGTAATAGTTCAACTTGGATAGATCACGTCCAGATCGTTCCTCGTATCGAGCTGCCAATTCAGCCCGTTTAGGAAATCCTGGTAGGGCAGTGGCGGCACCTTCCCGGCCCTCGCCCGGCTCCGCCCAGGCGTTGAGGGCATAGCCCAGGTCTGCTAGGGGATCTCCCAAGGTGGAGATCTCCCAATCCACTACGGCGACGACCTTGTAGCTAGCACCGATCAGGCAGTTATGCAGACCATAGTCACCATGTACCACCTTCGCCGGACCTTGATCAGGAATGTTGCCAGCTAGATATTCACGAATTTCATGTGCGCGCGGATCATCGTATTCCGCATCATTAATGGACGAGGTCCACGACCGAAACCAAGTGCGTAGTTGACGGCCTACATAATCCTCTTTCTTGCCCAGGCCGCCTAGGCCGATTTTTTCAGGGTCCAATGTATGGAGGTCGGCAAGGACATCGACAAAGGACCAGGCTAGCGTCTGGCGCCCCTTTTGAGGAATTCTTCCCTCGGTTTCCTGGGCGCTATACAGAGGCTGTCCGTCAATCAACCCCATGACATAGAACCATGCGCCAGTCACCTCCGGACTTTCACAGAATGCCATAGCTGGCGCGACAGGTACGGCCGTGGGGCCCAGGGCCGAAATAAGAGCCCATTCCCGGCTCATGTCATGCGCCTTCGGTAATAGTTCTCCTTGCGGCGGGCGTCGGATCACGGCGGCCCGGCCTTCGCTGTCATTGATGCGGTAGGTCAAGTTGGAATGGCCGCCTTGCAAACGTGTCCAGGTCAGGGGTGGTGTCAGCCCCTTCACATTGCTGGCGATCCATGCCTCGACTGCATTGACATCGTAGCCCTCAGGCTCTGTTTCTCCGGTGTCCATACTCGCCGTGCCTCGCTTCATGACCACGTGGCAGCATTGTCGACGATTTTCCGCTCTGAGACCAAAGCATTTTGTCTATTTGTCTGTCCCTTTAGCCAGAGCTGCAAGCTCAACGTTAAAATAACTAGGACGAGAGCCGGCAAGGCCACATAAGCCGACAAAGTGGAAAAA
>CAJWZI010000009.1 GCA_913049615.1 uncultured Alphaproteobacteria bacterium
TCGGCGCATAATTCTATCATTTCTGAACCATTTTAATGGCTTATTTACTAAAATGTTCTACACTCATAACCTGAACACCGTAGGTTTAAATCCTGCCTTCGCATACGCGCCGTCAGCGAATTCATTGCCGATGGAATAGCGCCCGATCCGCTAACCTCGACAGGATAGACGTAGTGATAACTCGACGATCGTTTTGAGGATGAGGTCGGTTGGCCGAACGGAGGGCTGCCGCCTGAGCCATGCTAGTATTCTTTCAGTCCCGGAAATTCACGTACTGCAGAGGTTGGTCTAGCTTCATATTCTTGATTAGGGTGATGGCGGCTTGCAGGTCGTCTCTCTTTTTACCTGAGATGCGTAGTTCGTTGCCCTGAATAGCGACCTGAACATTTTTTTTCAGCTTGGCTCCTTTTAGTTCCTTGACCATCTTTTGTGCCAAGTCCCGGGCGATGCCCTGCCTGATCACGATGATTTGGCGAATGGTGTTGCCTGAGGCCTTCTCCGGCTCTCCGTAATCCAGCGCCCTGTGGTCCACCTTACGCTTGGCTAGATAGCCGCGGAGGAGTTCCTGTACCTGTCTTAGCTTCAATTCGTCATCGGCCCGGATCGTCAGAATCTCGTCGGAACGCTCGATGGAGCATGAGCTGCCCTTGAAGTCGTAACGGTTAGCAATCTCACGCATGACACCTTGCAGAGCATTGTCCACTTCGGGCAAATCGGTACGTGAGACGACGTCGAATGATGGCATGCTAATAGGCCTTCCATGATGATTTCATCCGACAGTATGAACCAGGAATTTGATCTATTTGTTTGCGTCGGCCATGACGTCCGCGACAACATGATCACCCTGGGCACGCAAGCCGTTTATGCCGCCCGTGACGTCTAGCTCGGACTTGTTTTGGTTCATTTTCCACTTCCCCTCGAGCCGCTTAATTGGGATTTCGAGGCCGGTAATGCCTTTGCACATATCAGTGATGTAATCGTCTGACGTATCACTGACCTTCCAGGGCTTCTGAGAGGCGCTTTCAAAATTATCCGTCAACGCGGCCACGTGTTCCTTAAGCTTTTCTGTACCTTCAAATATGCTTCCGGTGCCGTAGGCATGAACGGCGACATAGACCCAGGTCGGCAGGACCTTACCGGTCAATTCCCTAGTCGGGTACCAGTTTGGCGTAATGTAGCTTTGTGGTCCTTGAAACATCACCAATAACTCATGGTCGTTTGTGATGGCTTCAGCAATCGGATTAGGCTTGGCAAAATGGCAGCGAAGGGTGCCGTAGGGTTGTGCGGAGGTGTCCAGCTCCATGGGCAGATGAGAGGCAACCAAGCCATCGGGCCCTAGGCCAACCACCGTGGCAAGGCCAATCCGGCGCATCGTTTCATGAAGTACATCCACGCGGTCTTCTCGAAAGTGGGCAGGCAAGTACATGAATATCTCCAAATGCGGCGTAGATGCCCTATCTAAGAAACCAGGTCATATTCGTCCAGGTTAGGTGCCTTCATATCGTCGCAAAACCGGTCATAGGTAAAGGGCCACATTGCAGGATTGCCATTTTTGTCCAAATACCAGCTTTGACAGCCAGTAACCCACACCGTGTTGCCCATGGCCGACGCGATATCGCTGTTAAACTGTTCCATCGCTGAGCGTTTTGCCGAAATTTCATCCGCCTGTCCTAAACGCCAAACCTCGATTAACTGCATGATGTAGTCCAATTGCTTTTCAGAGATGTCTATCAAGGAGAAATTCCCAATCGGGCTGTTGGGGCCTACTAGCATGAAGAAATTCGGAAACTCAGGCATTGATATGGAACGGTGTGCCTGGGTTGATTTTGCCCAAACATCCTTCAAGTCCGCGCCATCTCTGCCGATTAGATCCATGGGCTGCATGAAGCTGTGACCGTTAAATCCGGTAGCCAGGACCAGTACGTCCATTTCGTGTAGGTGGCCGTCCTTGGTACGCACGCCGCCCGTCTCCACCTGCTCGATGGGTTCGGTCACTAACTTGGCATTTGGTTTCTGGATAGCTTCGTAAAAGCCTGTGGATATTATCAGTCGTTTGCAGGCGGCCTTGTAGTCTGGGGTCAACTTCGCCTTCAGCTCCGGGTCATGTACGTTGTTTTCCAAATTTTCTCGGCATCGTGCCTCGACCCGGCCCATCTCAAACTCATCACCGATCACCGCCCGGCCGAAGGTATCGGCAAACAGCCGGGTCAGGGAGGCATGCAATTCGTCCATAGCGCCCGGCTCCTTACGAAACACGTCCTTTTCCCGCTCGCTGAAGGGAGGGTTCTCCTGCGGAAAAATCCATTGAGCGGTGCGCTGAAAAAGGGAGAGATGGGACACCTTGTTGGTCAGGTCCGCTGTAATTTGCACGGCGGTGGAGCCGGTGCCGACAATGCCGATACGCCGGCCATTCAGTGGGACGTCGTGGTTCCAGCGGGCTGCGTGAAACACATCGCCTACGAAGTCATTCAGGCCTTCAAAGTTGGGATAGACGGGGTGGTGCAGTACACCGGTAGCGGATATGACGATATCGACCACGTCCAATTCCTGCTCGCCGCACTTGAGATGCCAATTGCCGTTCTGGTAGCGAGCCTCCGTGATCTCTCGGTTGAATTTTATTAAGCGTTTAACATCGAATTTTTTTGCCACCGCTTCGAAATAGGCCAGTATTTCTGCGCCGGGGGAGAAACGGTGGCTCCATTCCGCATTGGGCTCAAAGGAGTAGCGGTACATGTGCGAAGGCACATCGCAGCTCAAGCCCGGATAGGTATTGTCGCGCCAGGTGCCGCCCAGACGGCCAGCTTTTTCATAGATGGTGAAATCCGTGATGCCGGCATCCTGGAACTTGATGGCAGTCAGAATGCCGGACATTCCTGCCCCGATGATCGCAACTTTTGGTTTGCGCGTTGTACTCTTCTGGCCACTCATAAAACGATCTTCCTACAATAGTCGTCATTGTTGTCATAGCATCAATTCGAGGACAAATGGCGTGGCAATCCGTCACACTTGGCACCTATCACGGCTGCGGGCTGTTGGGTTAGGTTTGCAGCTCGATCAAAGGGAGGGATGAAAAATGGCGACATATCTGAAACAGGGGCTTGGCCAAGAGGAAGTGGACGAGGCTGACGCCAAGGTGCGGGCCCAGGTGGAAGCCATCCTGGATGAAATTCGGCGGCGCGGGGATGAGGCGGTACGCGAATTGTCCAAAAAATTCGACAGCTGGAACCCCGATAGTTTTCGGCTTTCCGAGACTGAGATCGAGATGGCTATGTCAAAAGTAGCCAAACGGGACCTGGACGACATCCGTTTTGCCCAAGAGCAAGTGCGCAATTTTGCCCAGCATCAGAAAGACGCCTTGAGAGATATAGAAGTGGAGACAATGCCCGGCGTAGTATTGGGCCATAAGAACATTCCCGTTAATTCTGTCGGTTGCTACGTACCCGGTGGGAAATACCCCATGGTTGCCTCCGCTCACATGTCTGTGGTTACGGCTAAGGTTGCTGGCGTGCCTCGGATTGTCGCCTCGGCTCCGCCCCAGGGCGGTGCACCTCACCCAGCTATCGTTGCCGCTATGCACATGGGAGGGGCGAACGAAATTCTCGTATTGGGCGGCATTCAGGCAGTTGCCGCGATGGCGCTGGGTACGGAAAGCATTCCCGGGGTTGACATGCTGGTGGGGCCGGGCAACATGTTTGTGGCTGAGGCCAAGCGTCAATTATTCGGCAGGGTTGGCATCGACCTATTCGCCGGCCCAACGGAAACTCTGATCATCGCTGATGAGACTGTGGACGGCGAACTATGCGCCATTGACCTGCTGGGGCAGGCTGAGCATGGCCCGACCTCGCCGGCCGTGCTGCTGACAACGTCCGAAGCCTTGGCCAAGGACACCATGGCCGAAGTCGACCGGCAATTGGACAGCCTGCCCACGGCAGAGATTGCTCGCCAATCATGGGCAGACTACGGTGCTGTGATCCTGTGCCAGGACGAGGAAGAAATGGTCCGAGAGGCCGACCGCCTGGCCTTCGAGCATGTCCAGGTGATGACCCGTGACCCTGAGTATTTTCTCGACAACATGACCAACTATGGCGCGCTTTTTTTGGGTCCGCGTACCAACGTCTCGTATGGCGATAAGGTGATCGGCACTAATCACACTCTGCCTACCAAGCGAGCCGGCCGTTACACTGGCGGTCTGTGGGTTGGGAAGTTCATCAAGACACATACCTATCAGCGTGTCATGACGGACGAGGCCTCTGCCCTGGTGGGAGAATATTGTTCTCGTCTATGCATGTTGGAAGGTTTCGCCGGGCATGCCGAACAGGCTAACATAAGGGTACGTCGTTATGGCGGACGCAACATACCACCCTATACAGCGGTGGAGCCTGTTTGATGATGGAGCATACTGCAGTAATCGGCGCCGGGCTGGTAGGTAGCGGATGGGCAATTGTTTTTGCTCGCGCGGGCAAGCAGGTTCGGGTCTATGATGATGTTGCCGCAATTCGAGACGTCTTCCTCGCCGTGGTCAGACGGCAGTTAGTTGATCTGAAAAATTACGAACTGGTGGATGATCCTGCGGCGATTCTGGCGAGGATCACGGTTTGTAATACTTTAGAGGATGCCGTGCACGGTGCTCGCTTCGTTCAGGAGTCCGTATTTGAGGATGTGGCGGTAAAGACTGAAATTTCCACTGCCATCGGGCCACTTCTCAACGACGATGCCATTGTCGGTAGCTCCACTTCGGGAATTCCTTCGTCGGCCTTCACCAGCGGCGTCAAAAATAGGGAGCGATTTCTGGTTACCCATCCGGTCAACCCGCCTTATCTTGTGCCAATTGTAGAGGTCGTGCCGGCACCCTGGACAGCGGAAGATACCGTGGACCGCGCCCTTGCTCTAATGGTGGAAGTTGGTCAGTCACCTGTTTTGGTGCGACGAGAGGTTGAAGGCTTTATCCTGAATCGACTACAAGGGGTGCTGCTAAGAGAGGCTTGGGATCTGTTCTCAGAGGGATATGCCTCGGCTGATGATATTGACAAGACTGTGTCCGAGGGCTTGGGGCTGCGGTGGTCCTTTATGGGACCGTTCGAGACAATCGATTTGAACGCACCGGGTGGCGTTGCGGACTATGCTGAGCGTTTAGGCCCTTTGTATCATGCTATTCAACAATCCCGCACCGAACCAAAACCATGGAGTTCGGAACTGATTTCTGAAGTGGATAAGGAACGGCGGTCGGCCCTGCCTACGGATAAGCTGGCGGAGAGGTGCATCTGGCGGGACCGCCGGCTAATGGCTCTTGCCGCTCATAAGGCCGGGCAAGCCAGCTGATGGTGGCGCAGACCATTGACGGCTTCCGCTTGGATGGTCATTTGGCCGTTATCACTGGCGCCTCCCGTGGCCTGGGAGAAGGCTGTGCCCTCGCTCTGGCCGGTGCGGGGGCTGATGTGGCGCTGGTTGGCCGCAATAATGAGGATCTAAACGCTGTTGCCGGGAAAATCGAAGATCTGGGCCGCGCTGCCCAAACTCTGACCATGGACGTCACTGAATCGGAATCTCTGGCTGTGGCTTTGGGCGATCTGCCGCCGTTTGAGATATTCGTCAACAACGCCGGTACCAATCAACCGCAGCCGTTCTTAGAGGTTGACGAAAAGACTTATGACAGGCTCATGGACCTGAACTTGCGTGCGGCATTCTTCGCGGCACAAGCTGCGGCCCGGCTGATGGTTAAGTACGCCAAGGGCGGTGCCATCATTAATATGTCATCACAGGCCGGTCACCGTGCCCTCAAAGACCGCAGTGTTTATTCAGCATCGAAGTTCGGCCTTGAAGGGCTGACCAAGGCTATGGCATTCGAGCTAGCGGAGTATAATATTCGGGTCAACGCCGTCGCACCCACATTCGTGGAAACGCCGTTGACAAAATCCGGGCTCGAGCAAAAAGATTTCCGACAATATGTTGAGGACAAGATCAGGCTGCCGCGCCTCGGCCAGATCAGCGATGTGGCTGCCGCTGTGCTTTTTCTAGCTTCACCTGCCTCCTCTATGATTACAGGCACGTCTTTGTTGGTTGATGGCGGCTGGACTATTCATTAACTTTTCAAGTGGAACTACTAGAAGCTGGAACTCGCCGTTGCCGATGATAGGTTAGAAAGCAGCTAGTTAGCCGTCTCCTACTGGCGCCGAATTTTGTGTGGATAATGAGATTGGTAGTAACGCCAGATAGGCTCATTTTGTGAGCTGGACTGAAGCGGCGTTGCCCGGCTTTGTTAGGGAACCCAAGGAATATCCGAACGCCAATCTTGCGCCTTATGTTTCTTGTTTATTCTATGCTCCTGCTATGTTCAGCGGTGGCACACATTAACTGTTGATCAAGAAACAATTCGGTGAATTGTAACGGTCTGTAGGTGGATTATTTATGGAAGGCTAGGATAAATGAGTGGCAGTATAGTTCTTTGGGGAGCTTATTCTGTGCGCGCCTTGCGCGGTCAATGGGCTTTGCACGAATTGCAGTTGGAGTACGCCTATCGGCCAATCCAATCGCGTAGCGGAGAAACTTTAACAAAGGAATATACCGAGCATAACCCAAAGCAAAAAATTCCTTGTTTGCAGGATGGCAATTTTACGCTGACCGAAAGCGCGGCCATCGTGCATTATTTATTCAATACATATGGTGAGGATAGGGATGTCTTCCTGCCAAAATCTCCCGCGGATAAGGGCAGGGCAGACGAATGGAGTTATTTCGCCATGATGGAGTTGGATGCCGTCCTATACACAATCCGGCGGCATAAATTTCTTTCGGAAATCTATGGCGAGGCGGCGGTGGCGGTAACAGTCGCGGGGGAATATTGTCAAAAACAGATCGCAGCCGTAGCCCCCGCCATTGCAAAGGCCGATCCCTATTTGTTCGGCGACAAGGTTTCCGCTGCTGATATCCTGCTGAGTACCACATTAGACTTTGCCGAACGATATGAGGTGGAACTACCCCAACCCTGCCGGTCCTATCGAGACCGGGCTCTTGCCCGAACCGCATATTTGACCGCTAAGGCTCGCAACGAGGATTTAAATGTCAATTAATGCCCGCGAAAATGTCGAGACGGCGCTTGACGTCATCGAGCGTCATGGGAACGTAATCAATGGCATGATCACGGTAACCGCTGATGCCGCTCGAGAAGCAGCTGACGCAGCTGATAGGGCAGCAGCCGAAGGTCGTTGGCTAGGGCTACTGCACGGCCTGCCCATGGCGATCAAGGACAATATTCAAAGTGCCGGTGTGCGCACCACGTCGGGCTCCCTGCATTTCAAGGACGTGGTGCCGAACCAGGATGCCTTCGTTATCCAGCGGCTGAAAGCGGCCGGGGCGGTGATATTGGGCAAGGCGACTATGCATGAACTGGCCTTTGGTGTCCGTTCGAATAATCCAGTCAGCGGCCAATGCCATAATCCTTGGGATCTGACCAAAATACCCGGCGGGTCCTCGGGTGGTTCTGGTGCGGTGATTGCCGCCGGTATGGCGTTGGGAACTCTGGGCACCGATACGGGTGGTTCCGTGCGCTTGCCTGCCGCCATGAACGGTGTTTCTGGTCTGCGACCAACCCACGGCCGAGTACCCAATCACGGTTCCACGCCGGTTAGTCCTGCCTACGACACGATTGGTCCCATGGCCCGTCGGGTGGATGACGTAGCCCGAATTTTAGCTGTCATCGCGCAGGGGGAGCCGGGCTCTGCACCCACCGGGGCACCTGACCTTGGGAACTTTTTGCCCGGACTGAATGACGGCGTCGAAGGTCTGCGCCTGGGCCTGCCCCGCAATCACTATTTTGAAGATTGCGATAACGAGATCGCTGAGGCCGTGATGGCGGGAGCGCGGACCCTGGAGGCGCAAGGCGCCAAGATTATCGAAATCGATGTTGACGGCGCCGAAGATACCCATCAGTGGGCGACCATACACATATTTACTGATGCTTGTGCCTATCATGCCGAGCGGCTGGACCAGCACCCGGAATTGTTCTCACCTTCAGTGTTAGAACGCATGCTGGTTGGCCGGAGCTTTTCCGGCATTGATTACGCTAACGCCACACGAGCACGGGAAGCCTGGCAGCGCACCATGGCAACCTTGTTCGAAGACATAGACATTATGGTCTCTCCCACCACGCCGGCCCCACCGTCGCCCATCGAAGAAGATAAGTCGTTATTGGAAGCAACCCGTGATGCCTCCCGAAATACCTATGCCGGCGGTTTTGGTGCTTATCCTGGATTGTCATTGCCTTGCGGCCTTTCTAAGGCCGGTTTGCCCATGGGCATGCAATTAGAAGCTGCCTGGTGGCGGGAGCCGGTACTGCTGCGAGCGGGATATTGTTATCAGACGGTGACTGATTGGCACCTGGCTGAACCGCAGCTATCCTAGATAAAATTCAAGTATTAATAAAAACCCAGGGAAAACCATTCCCATGACTGTGAAGAAAATGCTGATCGCCAATCGCGGCGAAATTGCCATTCGCATCCTTCGCGCCGCAGCTGATATAGGCATCGCCTCGGTCGCAATCTACGCCGAAGACGAATCACAATCCTTACACGTGGCGAAAGCAGACGAAGCGGCCGCTCTGCCGGGCCGAGGCGTGCCCGCGTACCTCGATGGGGCGGCAATCCTTGAGTTGGCTCAGGATATGAATTGCGATGCGATCCATCCCGGTTACGGATTTTTGAGTGAAAATTCAAAATTTGCCCTCTCCTGTGCAAAGGCTGGCATTGCCTTTGTGGGTCCAAGCATGGAAATCCTCGAAGTGTTTGGCGATAAAGCCGCAGCGAGGGATCTAGCTCAGAGAAATGGTGTGCCGGTCCTGCCTGGAAGCGATGGCGCGGCGGATGGATCAACGGCGGAGGCATTTTTTGATACTCACGGTGCCACCATGATCAAAGCGGTCGGAGGTGGCGGCGGTCGGGGGATGCGGGCTGTCCTTGATAAGGACAAAATTAGTGGTGCTCTTCATATATGCCAGGCAGAGGCCTTGCAGGCCTTTGGCAATGGAGATGTTTTTGTCGAAAAGCTGTTGCCGGCGCCACGACATATCGAGGTGCAGATTATCGGAGATGGAAGTGGCGCAATTTCCCATCTTGGCGAACGGGAATGTTCTATCCAGCGTCGGCATCAGAAACTGGTGGAGATGGCGCCTGCACCGGGTCTGGAGCAAGTTTTGCGGGAGCGGATTACTGCTGCTGCGGTCAAAATGGCCGAAGCGGTGGACTACGGCAATTTAGGAACGTTCGAATTTCTGGTGGAGGGTGAGGAGTTCTTTTTTATCGAGGCGAACCCGCGTCTGCAGGTAGAGCATACGGTGACGGAGGAAGTCTGGGGTGTGGACTTGGTGCAGACCCAGATTGCGTTAACCGGTGGCGCAACGTTATCGGACCTGGGCCTGCGCCAGGCCGATTTGGGCCCGCCAAGAGGGCAAGCCATGCAGGTTCGTATCAACATGGAAACTATTGACAAGGACGGCAGCGTCCACCCAACGGGCGGCGTCTTGGAGGTTTTCGAGATGCCTTCGGGTCCGGGAATTCGAGTGGATACCTTTGGCTACGCTGGATACAGTACTATACCCAGTTACGATTCATTGCTTGCCAAGCTGGTTGCTCACACTAATGGGAATAATTTTGCTGCGCTGTCGCAAAAAACCTATCGGGCCTTATGTGAATGCCGGATTGGCGGTTTTTCTACCAACATTGGCTTTCTGCAGAATTTGCTACAGAACGACGAATTCCGTACTGGCAATATTGCTACCACTTTCATTGCCAATCATTTGGGCACTTTGGTGGATGGGGTTGACCACCAACGGCGGTATTTTGAAGCGGCTGACGGGTTGGCCGAAGATAAAAATTTAGTAGGCGTTAAGGTAGATGCCTCGGATCCTTTGGCAGTGTTGGCACATGGCAAGTCAGCGGCTCTACCCGAAGATTCGGAAAACATCAATTATTCTGGGCCTGACGGCACCACAGCCATCGCGGCACCAATGCTGGGCACAGTCGTTAGTCTTGACGTGACTGAGGGCGACAGCGTCTATCCGGGCCGCCAGGTTTTGATTATGGAAGCCATGAAGATGCAGCATGTGATCGAGGCCGAGATCAGTGGTGTCGTCCGCCAACTTCCAGTCCAACCAGGCGACACGGTATTTGAGGGTGGCGCCTTGGCTTATGTGGCGGAACGAGAAGTTGAAATTCCGGACGGTGGCGGGGACGTTACGATCGACCTGGACTACATCCGCCCTGATCTGGCTGAGGTATTTGATCGTCAGGGACGGACACTGGATGACCGGCGACCCGATGCCGTGGCCCGCCGGCGCAAGACCAAGCAGCGAACGGTGCGCGAAAACATCGAACAACTATGTGATCCTGGCTCATTTAACGAATACGGCTCTCTGGTATTAGCAGCGCGCCGGGCGATGCACAGTATGGAGGAGTTGATCGAACGCACCCCGGCGGATGGGATGGTCATGGGCCTCGGTCGTGTCAATGGGCGGCATTTTCCCGACGAAACCGCTCGCTGCGCGGTCATCTCATATGACTACACGGTACTGGCTGGCACCCAGGGTAAACATAACCACAAGAAAAAGGATCGAATGTTCGAGATCGCTGAGCAATGGCGTCTACCGGTGGTATTCTTTACTGAGGGTGGTGGCGGCCGGCCTGGCGATACGGACATGATTTTTGCTGCTAATTTGCACGTCAATGCCTTTCACCTGTGGGGCCGACTGAGCGGTCTGGTTCCCCTCGTAGGTATCACTTCCGGCCGGTGTTTTGCTGGCAATGCGGTTATTCTGGGTTGTTGCGATGTAGTCATTGCAACGGAAAATTCTACTATTGGCATGGGTGGACCGGCCATGATCGAAGGCGGTGGCCTTGGAGTGTTCCGCCCCGAAGAAGTCGGACCCATGTCGGTCCAGGTGCCAAATGGCGTCGTGGATATTGCCGTCAAGGACGAGGAGGAGGCGGTCGAAACCGCCAAGCAGTATCTCAGCTATTTCCAAGGTTTTATCGAGAAATGGGATTGTGCCGATCAGCGGCATCTGCGGCAGATCATTCCGGAAGACCGCCTTCGCATCTACGACGTTCGTAAGGTGATCCATACCATGTTCGATACGGATTCGGTCTTGGAACTGCGTGCTGGCTTTGGTCTGGGCATGGTAACAGCCCTGGCCCGCATTGAAGGTCGGCCGGTGGGTATCATTGCCAACAACCCAAACCATTTGGCCGGCGCCATTGACAGTGATGCCTCCGATAAGGCAGCGCGCTTTATGCAGCTTTGTGATGCCTATGACATCCCCCTCGTATTTCTCTGTGATACGCCGGGTAACATGGTGGGGCCCGTTGCGGAAAAAACTGCGTTGGTGCGTCACTGCTGCCGCCTTTATGTGATCGGAGCCAACGTCACCGTACCTGTCTTTACCATTGTTTTACGCAAGGGCTATGGACTAGGCGCTCAGGGTATGGCTGGGGGCGGGTTTCATGCGCCGTTCTTCACAATTTCATGGCCCACAGGAGAGTTCGGAGGCATGGGATTGGAGGGCGCAGTAAAGCTTGGGCGTCGGGACGAATTGATGGCGATTGAGGATCCAGAAGAACGTATGGCCAAATACGAGGAAATGGTTGCCGCCATGTATGCCCAAGGCAAAGCGATTAATGCCGCCTCGCTGTTCGAACTGGACAATGTCATCGACCCGGCGGATACCCGGGAATGGATCATGGCTGGCCTGCGGGCTGCACCGCCGACGCCGACGCGGGAAGGAAAAAAACGCCCCTGGATTGATGCCTGGTAATGTTGACGGTTTGTCCTATCTTGGATCCGACAACAAAATCCAGGCCGCGACAGCATCACTTTGTCACTCTGCTGTTCCTAAATAAAGCGCTTCTGAGAAACACGCCACGTGGCGCTATTATGAGGTAGACAAGTCTAATCGTGGCCGGCGGGCAGTTCGGCCAATTCTATGAGAATGTCGCCTGTCGAGGCCGGGTCCAAGAAGGCAATGCGGCTACCGCCGTGGCCGCCTTTCGGCGTCTCGTCCAATAGTTTGACACCCTTGTCACGCAGCTCATTCAAGGCGGCGTCAATATCCTCGACCTCGAAGCAAAGGTGATAGAGGCTCTGCCCTCGCTCGGCAATCCAATCGGCGACCGGTGAAGCCGGCCCTCCTGCTTGCAGTAATTCCAAATAGGTTTCACCAACCGGGAACATAGCTAGTTTGGTTTCACCAATGGTTTCCTCGTAATCGAGTTTAAGTCCCAGCGTATTTTCCAACATGGCCATGGACTTTGCCATGTCATGCACGGCAAGAGCGATATGCTCTACCCGCTTGATTTTCATGTGAACGACCTCCTATTGGCGAGCATTACCAGGACTGCAATACCGGCAGCACCTCCTTGGCGAACAGTTTCAGGCCTCGCTCCGATATTTCCATGGGCGTTCCCCCGAAGCGGAAAGCAACGTTGAGTTCAAAATCCCCCACCAGCTTGCGCCGTTCTTCTAAGCCTCGCAGAATTTTGTCGGGCGTACCCCAACTTGCGGCTTTCATGAAACCGGCTACCGCGCCTTCGACCCCGCTTTCTCGTGCGATAGCGGCCTTTTGTTGGTAGGAGTCGTATCCTTTCACCGTCTGAAAATGTTCGCCTAAAAACTCATAGTGGTAAAAATTGCTCTCGACAAATTTGCCTTGGTACTTGCGGGCTTCTTCTTCCAATTCATCCATGTCGGTGCCGCAGACGCAGAATTCTGTCAGCATAACAGCCGGTGGCTCGGTGCCGTGATATTTGCGATGTAATTCGCGTCCAAGATCGATCATCGGCACTCGCATCTCCCACGGCCGATCAGCGAACATTACCTGGTGGGCGCCTAGTTTTGCGGCCGAATCGACTGAATCCTCGCTCGAAGCTACGGCATAGACGCGACCGTCAAAGTCGTTCTGAGGCCGCGGCCGGATCTCGGTTCGGGGCTGTTTGTAGAATTTTCCATCACCCTCAATAAAGCCGGTTTTTAACGCCTCGATTATCATTGGCGCCGCCTCATCGAAGCGCCCCCGAGATTCATCCATTGACAGGCGAAACGCTTCGAACTCGCGCCGTGCCAAGCCACGCCCCATGCCAAATCGCAGTCGGCCCTTACTCAACATATCCAGAACGGCAACGTTCTCAGCCACGCGGAGGGGATCATGCCATGGCAAAATTACCGCTGCTGTACCCACATCGATGTCGGGGCAGATCGCCGTTAAATAGGTCATAAGGTTGATGTTGTCCGGTACGAAGGAATAATCGTTGAAGTGATGCTCCGCCGACCACAAGCAATCAAAGCCGTTGTCAGCAGCGAGTTGGGCCAATCCGATTTCTTCCTCCCACACCCTGTTGTCCGGGCAGTCGTCCCAGCCATAAGAGGCGAAGACCATCATCATCCCAACATCCATCAGGCGTCTCCTTTTTTTGTTTTTACTTCTCGGCGCATCGGCCGGTTGATACGTTTATTGCGGTACAAAACGAGCTGGATATAATTTTTCCTCTAATGACGCACTTTCAATTCTTGCCCATAAAGCTTGCCAGTTTCAAGACGTGGTAGTTCGGTTTCGAATTTGATAGCTCCGGGGAATTGATTGAGGGCAAACTCCGTCTCGGTACGCTAATGCAAAATAAGGTTCGATAAAGTAACACTATTTGGCATAGGCGCCATAGTCCTGGCAGGCTTGGACGGATATTGCCTTTGCTGTCACCATGACAGTCAAACAAGGTTAGGTAATGTTGTCAGATCTATCAACCTATGCGCAACGGGAAGGGTAAGCGTTTTAATAGCATGGTGGAATTAATCGGGGATGTTGGGTGGGGTTGCATATCGCATTTGATGTCTGGTGTGGAAGTGAACCCAAGGGCAAGTGTTCCCAGAAATACGAGTCAGAAATTCGGCCAAATTTAGATCCTGCCTGACTCAGGTCGGAGGCCACCCCTAGAAGGCATTTAACCGTCATGCGTGATCTACTGCGAACGAAAACTCCCGTCGCCCTGCCGACCATGATCGTTGTTCAGTCTTTTGGCACCATGTGCGGTTTTGCCGGCGCTATAGTCGCGGTGCAAGCGTCCACAGATCTTGGCGTCAAGGCCACTAACATCGGCATATTTACCTCCCTCCTGTACATCGTCGGTATGCTGTCCGGTTTATGCGCCGGAGGATTTCTGGCTCGTCATGGTGTGATACGATCCAGTCAGGTAGCTTTACTGTCGGCAGCTCTGGGTCTCGTCCTGGCAGGCATTGCGCCTTTCTGGCCGGTGGTTCTTGCCGCCGCCGTCTTAATTGGAATTGGCACCGGTCCACTAAATCCGGCTGGGTCCCGGATTTTGGCCCGCCATGCACCACTACGGTGGCAACCGTTAGTCTTTTCCTTGAAACAAACCGGAACTCCATTGGGGGGTATGCTGGCAGGTCTTCTGCTGCCGCCTTTGATGGCACTTTATGACTGGCGCGTCGCGCTGGTCGCTGTAGCCTCTCTGCCGGTGCTAACGCTGTTGTCCCTTCAACTCATTCGACACAATCTGGATGATGATCGGGATCCAGCCTTCCCGATCAGTCTTGCTGGAGTGATGGACTCCTTACGTGTCATTGTCTCCAGTCGACCCCTCTTTATCCTGGCGGCGATGGGATTTCTATACACTTTCACCCAGTTGGCCATTCTGTCGTTCATAGTGATCTATCTGTCACAGGAGAATGGCCTTTCGACGGAATTCGCCGGAGCCGTGTTCGCCATAATTCACGGCTCGGCCATTCCGGCGCGTATCTTTTGGGGCGCGGTGGCGGGACGTTTCGTCAGCTGCTGGGTTCTTCTCGGTCTAATCGGCATCATGATGTCATTCAGTATCATAGGCATGAGTATGTTTTCTCCCGGCTGGCCCTTTTGGCTCACGACGATGGTCGCTATCCTGCTAGGCGTGAGCACTAATGGCGTACTTGGACTTTTGCTAGCGGAATTCGCCCGTCTGGCCCCGCCTGGAAAAGTTGGCGAAGCTACGGGCGGAGGCCAGTTTTTCCTGTTCTTCGGCATCGTAACCGGTCCAACGATTTTTGGCATTATGGTGGAACATGGGGGCGGGTACGACAATGCGTTCTATATGATTGCTGGTTCTGCCCTGGTTGCTGGAATTTGCTTGTTGCTGACGGTCAGACATAGCCGGGAACGGCCGTGAAATGCTGTCCGCACCCTCGACCGATCGTCCCAAGCCAGAATTTGAAGAAACGGCACGACAAGCCTCTGTTGGCTTCCCGTTGTTCCCGGCAAAACGGCGCCAGCTTTTGCAGATAGGTCAGTTTGCCGTCATGCCGCCGTCAATTATCAGTTCCGTACCGGTGATCCAAGATGCCTCGTCCGACGCCAAGTAAAGGCAACCCATAGCAATATCTCTCGGCGTTCCGAACCGGCCGAGCGGTGTAGCTTCAATGCGTTTTTGCGCCACTTCGGGATTTGAATGCCCTGGTTTGGTCATGGGTGTGTCAACGAAACCCGGGTGAATGGAATTTACCCGAATTCCGTCGGCTGCATATTGAATGGCTGCTGATTTTGAGAAGATGCGCACGGCGCCTTTCGAAGCGTGGTAGGCAGCATTGGCAAATGATCCGATGATGCCGCAGATCGAGGATATGTTGATTACTGAGCCACCACCGGATTCCCGCATGGGCGCTAACACTGCTTTAGTGCCCAGGAACGTGCCTGTTGCGTTGACCTCCATGATCTGATTCCATTTTTCCAGGGACTGGTCTTCCAACAAACCGCCAGCTGTCAAGGTCGTCTGGATGTTCTGCTGCGGGTCGCGGCCTGAAATACCCGCAATATTGGTTAAGACATCCAGCCGGCCATGTATTTCAACTGTCTCAGCCACTAAATCAGACCATCCTGCTTCATTCGTGACCTCGAGGGTGCGATAAGCCGCATTGCCGCCACTACTACCAATTTCGTCGACAATTGAATTTCCCATCGCATCATTGACATCACAGACCATGACATTGGCACCATGGCCGGCAAAAATCCTTGCCGTTTCTGCCCCTATGCCCGACGCCCCTCCGGTTACGATGGCTACCTTACCCTGTAGCCGGTTGCCTGTTTCCATTACGTCCTCCTGTTTTGGTTAGATAGCCACTTCGATCAGATAAGGTCCCTCGTTGTGCAGGCCCGCATCCATGGCCTTGACCAAGTCCTCGGCGGTCCTGCAACGGGCGGCTTCTACGCCCATGCTCTTCGCCATCGAGACCCAGTCCAGGTCGGGGCGGTCGATGGACAGCATATCAACTGCGCGGGGCCCGGGGTTTTGCACCCCCACGTTGGTCAACTCCCCGCGCAGGATATTGTAGGAGCCGTTAGAGAAGATCAGGACGGTAATATCCAGGCCCTCTCGCGCCATGGTCCAGAGCGATTGCACCGTATACATGGCACTGCCGTCGCCTATCAGGGCGATTACCTTGCGGTCGGGACAGGCAACGGCGGCGCCGACGGATACGGGCATGCCGTAGCCGATGGAGCCGCCCCGGTTATTCATCCAATCATGCGGTGGGGCACCAGCAGTGGATGGAAAAAACTCCCGCCCTGAAGTGATGCTTTCATCCACCACGATGGCGTCTTCAGGCATCAGTGCGCTCAGTGCATTGGCGATGGCAGGCAGGGTAATCTCACCCGTGGGCAGGGAACTCCGTTTTGCTGCTGCAATACCTGCTGGCGCCACATCAAGGCAATCCAACTCGGCTGCCAGGGCCTCCAGAGCGGCTTCCATATCCTCATGGCTACCGGCCAGCGTCTTAGATTTTGCCTCGGGGTCCATCAACAAGCTGGGTTTATCCGGGTAGGCGAAAAAAGCCACCGGCTCTCTAGAGCCCACAAGCACTAGATTGCCGGCCTTTTTCATAATCTCCTGGGCTAATTCGACCACGTAAGGTATGCGGTTAACCTGCACACGGCCGGCACCCCTCGCCAGCCGCGTGTTGGCGCCTTCGGCCAGAATGCCGCAGCCTGTCTTGGCAGCAATCCGACCTGCTAATTCCAGGGGACGTTCACGGAGCGCGGCACCGCCCATCAATAAAGTGGCTCGTTCGCTGTTCCGCAGCATTTCCGCTGCCGCCTTGACAGCATCGTCGGAAACTTTGGGGACGGCGGGCGGCACATTGGTCTCGCCGACTGCGTCGGCAGGGCCCCAGGCGGTATCGGCGGGCAGGATCAGAGTGGCGATCTGCCCAGGTGTCTGCCGCGCCACCTCGATTGCCAGGGCACCGTCGCCGGCAATAGTTGCCGAGGTTGGAGA
>CAJWZI010000010.1 GCA_913049615.1 uncultured Alphaproteobacteria bacterium
CTACGGCGCGTCCGTAACCGCCACCGCCTGGTGTGGCCATTAAAATACGAGCACCCTTATCCAAATGATGTTGTGCCCGATTGTCCACTTCTATTCCGTCGATCCGTACGCTGCCGACTTCGCCTTCGCCGCCACCCGATAGGCCCGGTGCGCCGAAACGGGTGCGTTCGGCCATGAATGTTACGGCAATTGGGCTATCAGAAAGATTTTCAATCAGGATATCTTCACCCAAGCCGCCCCGGTATTTGCCGATGCCGCCCGAGTTGGGCCTTAGGCGTTTGTAATGAAATAGTAAAGGAGCATATTGTTCGGCTACTTCTACGGGCGTACAGGACAGGTTCGAAGGCCAGGATATGGCGTGCTCACCGTCGGCGCCGGCCGTAGCACCCATGCCGCCGTTGAAGAATAGGTTTGAGGCATAAGTTTGGCCATTCGGCCGGACGCCGGATTGAGTGCAATTCCATATAGGCGACCCCGCGGCGGCCATAACCTGTTCCGGCATCACTTCCCCTAGAGCGCCAAAGGCAAGGATTGGCACATAATGTCCCGTGCTGGCTCTTGCGCCCACTGAAGCCGGCGGCAGAGGGTTAAGAAGCGAATTTTCCGGTGCTTCTACTGTAATTGGGCGTAGCATACCTGAATTATTAGGAATGTTGGGCAGAAGGGCGCATTTGATGGCATAGGCCGACATGGCATAGGTGTAGCAGAAGGGGCAGTTTATGGAGCGCGGCTGCACTGATGAGGTGCCACTGAAATCAAAATGAACGGTTTCACCGGCCACTGTAAGCCTCAAGGCAAAAGTGAATGGGGCATCTGCACTCAGGCCATCCGTTTGCATCTGGTAATCATAAATTCCGTCGGTGATTTTTTTGATGGCTGAGCGCATGGCGTTCTCGGTACGGTCGTTCAATTCCTTTGAAATCGCTTGCAGATTATCCAAGCCGTATTCTGCCAACATCGTGAGAACACGATCCTCGATCAGATAATTCGCGGTGATTAGCGCATTGATATCGCCTTCGGTTTGATTTGGGGTACGCACCTGGGCGCGTAGTAATTCGAAAAATGTTTTGTCTTCCGTGCCGTTGCGTAGGATCTTAATCAAGGGGATTTGAAACCCCTCCTCAAAAATTTCTCGTGCTTCCACGGAGCGAATCCGGCCGCCAATATCGGGCATATGTGAGGCAGTGGCGGCGAAGGCAATCAGGTGACTGTCCCGGAAGATAGGTCGGACGATGCTGCAATCGTTCAAATGACCGGTGCCGAGCCAGGGGTCGTTGGTGCAAATCACATCGCCAGGATGTAGACCATCGCGTCCGAATTTATTCAAGGCGTGGCGCACCGTTGCCGGCAGAGTGCCAATAAACGAAGGTATGGAACCGCTGTTCTGAGCCAGTAACTGGCCTTCCGCGTCGGTCAGGACGCACGCAAAATCGTTAGCTTCATTCGACAGTGTGGAGAACGAGGTGCGTACGATGGCCTTTGCCGCTTCGTCGACGCTGGCGATCATGCGGTTCCAAATCACTTCCAGGGTGACGGCATCTAGTCTACCCATGACGGTCTTCTGGTAGGTCGATGATCAGATTACCAGCCCTTGAAACGTGAAACCGCCCGCCGGGTCCTATAACCGCGGTGGATTCCGGCTCCTCCACAACGGCCGGGCCAAGAAATTCTTCTCCGACAGCCATGCGAGAACGGTCGAATACAGCAGCCTCTGTCAGACCTCCTAACTCAGGGACGTAGATTTCTCGGATCTTCTTTTCCCGTGTTACTGGTTCGCCACTTTTCTCCATATCGTCGACCATTATCTGCGTAGGCGCCGTGAGCCGAACCCGCAGCGCCGCTATGGCGACTGGGACATTCGGCGGCGGCCTTGTGAAATGAGTTTGATAGGCACCTCTATACGCAGCAAGGATTTTATCATGACTGGATTTGTCGTAGGGCCCATCGGGCAGATTGACAACTAGTTCAAAGCCTTGGCCGATATTCCGCAAATCGGCCAAGCGCTGCACGCCCGCCTCGTGAGTTTCTGTACTGGTATCTGCAATGACTTGCCGGGCGTCATCTTCCAATTTGACGAATTGTGCTTCGAGAACCTTCCAGTCAATTTCTTCGAGGTTTGCGGCGAAGGCAGCAGTGCGATCCACTCGGGCCGGTGCAAGCAACAGTCCGAGGGCTGAGGCAACACCCGCATTTCTGGGGCAGACAATTTGCCTGATGCCCAATTTTTGGGCCATGTAATAGGCATGGACTGGACCAGCGCCGCCTGTCGCCACCAACGTATAGGAGCGGGGATCGCGGCCCTTTTCCGCAATATGTACTCTTGCGGCCGAGGCCATGTTTTCATTTACTAGATCGTGGATACCCCAGGCCAGCTCATCAGGTGAAAGGCCTGCACTATTTGCTAACGCGGCCAAGGCCGAACGTGCCGCCGACAGGTCCACATTGATTGCGCCTCCGGCAAATCCGTGGGCTGACAGATAACCAAGGGTGAAATCTGCATCCGTCACCGTGGGCTGTTCACCGCCGCGATTATACGCAACAGGCCCCGGTGCGGCACCGGCACTATCAGGACCGGCCTTTAAAAGGCCCAATTCGTCCAACCGGGCGATGGAGCCGCCGCCAGCTCCGATTTCGATCAACTCCACGGCGGAAATGCGGATAGGCAGGCCGCTGCCTTCAGCAAAGCGCTTCTCGCGTGCTGCTTCAAAACGGTAGACAATTTCGGGCTCTTCACCATCAATAAGGCAAAGCTTGGCAGTGGTGCCCCCCATATCAAATGCCAACACCTGATCCAGATTTTCAGCCCGGCCGATGTCGGCAGCTGCCAGGGCTCCGGCGGCAGGCCCCGATTCCAACATCTGTACTGGCGATCGACGGACTTCCCCAACATGGGTTAATCCGCCATTGGACAACATCAACATCAAAGGTGACGTTATGTCGTGGGCGTAAAGTCTTTCACTCAATTCCTCCAAATAATCTCGTGCCAAAGGCTTAACGTAGGCGTTCGCAACAGTTGTCGATGCTCGTTCGTATTCACGGATTTCCGGAGCGACGTCGCAGGAGAGGCTGACTGAAATTTCAGGTAGTAATTTTGAAATCCGTTCTCCCGCAATTCGTTCATGTGTCCCATTTCGATAGCTGTGGAGAAATACGATACCAATGGACTCTATTTTTTGATCGCGCAGAGCCTCGACGATTTTATCAAGGGATTGCTCATCCAAGGCGCGATGGACAGTGCCATTGGCGAGAATTCGCTCGGGAATCTCAAATCGTCGATCCCGGGGTACCAGCTGCCGGGGTTTTTTTGCCGCTAGGTCGTAAAGGTCATATTTTCGCTCCCGACCAATTTCCAAGCTATCGCGAAAACCTTCCGTGGTCAGCAGGGCGGTCTTGGCTCCCTTGTGTTCTATCAAGGCGTTTGTGAACAGTGTCGTGGCATGAACCACCCGATCGATTTCCCGGCCCGAAACCTTTTCCCGGTTCATGATCTGATCTACGGCTTTCACCACAGCCACGGCGGGATGGCCCGGCGTGGTCAAAGTTTTAGCAGCTACGCGGCGGCCTTGCTCCCGGTCAAAAAGAACGGCATCGGTAAATGTGCCGCCAATATCAATGCCTAAGGCATAACGTTTCATGGTTGACCCAGGAGTGCCTGACGAAAGCGGTTTTTGTGGTATGCCGCATCCCATGAGAAACGGACCTTGGGCGGATCATCGACGCGAACTTTCAGCAACACGAATGAACTGCTGTTTGTTTGCTGCAGCATCTCCCCCGCCTCGGCTAGCTCTGTTTCCTCATGCACTGTGCGTACGGCACTAATTCCGGAACCCTGTGCGATAACAGCCAAGTCAGTGCCCAGACCAGTATGGCTGCGCTGAAATCCGGTTTCGCCGTAGTGTTCGTTGTCGACACAGACGATGCCTAGATTTGATGGATTGGCCACTGCTACTGTTGCTAGGGTGCCCACGTTCATCAGTAACTCACCATCGCCGGTTACTACCAGAATTCTTTTGTCGGGCCGCGCCAGGGCCAAGCCAAGGCCCATGGAAGTGGCAGCACCCATGGCGCCACCGAAGCCAAAGACGCGTGGGTCATCACCAACGGCAGCAAGGACATCACCCTTGGTTCCGGCTAGGCCGGCCACTATCAACGTATCGTCGCCAAGCATATCCAGTATGGACTTGACCGCCGCGCGGCGATCTAAATGTCCGGTCGCGACCCTGCCTTCGGCTCGGGTGCCCTTATTAGGGTCGGTGTCTATTTTTGCCATTGTCTACCTCAACTAAATTTCTTCGCACCGAGCAGTTTTTGACCGAGCAGCACGGCGACAGGTAATTCACTGTTAAAGGCCATGGTGATGGCCGCGCTGGTAGTTCGTCCCGCTTCGGCGGGGTCATCAATGCGCAGGCACATTACGTCGCAAGCTTCTAGGACCGGCTGTGTTGATCGGCCCATGGGCATTTGCCAAGGGTTGCCCTCGCCAAAATCTCCTCGCATGGAAATCAGGGTCAGAAACGGAAACCTGCCGGCCCGGATTAGGGACAACAGGTTGATGCAATTACCTACACCGCTGCTTTGCATCAAAAGAACGCCGCGGCTGCCGCCCAGATGCGCGCCAGCCAGTAGGCCCACGCCTTCTTCTTCGGTCGTCAGGGCGATAGCATGGACCTCAGGGTCAGCGATGGACCGTTTGATCAGATGGTCGTGACCGGCATCTGGAACATAGGCGAACTGATCAATGCCGGCTTCTCGTAACAGACCGTAAATTTCCTCTGGCCATTCTTTGCTCATGTATAGCTCCAGTTTTGGTGCGCAAGGATGCCCATTCTCTGTTCCACAGCCTCGACGGTGCTGATGCTTGCCTTCCGGATCGCCACCGCGCTGTCTGTTGTACTCCATTGCCAACCGGGGATATCTGCCATCAATCTAGCCCTTCTGAAATGTCTTTAGCCGTTCTTCAATATCTGAGCTGCGGCCTGGACTTTTCGCCATTTCGAACGCCATGCCTTCGCGGAAGGTGTAGTCCTGCCCCTTGTTATAAAGCATTTTGTTGCCGCGCAGACTGTGCCAGGAGGTGGTAACAATTTCGCCTGCCATGGAGGCCACTACGATTTCTAATTCGTCGTCAGGCACGCACTGATTGGCAAGGCCCATGGCAACAGCGTCAGTCCCGGAGTAAACCCTGGCAGTGTAGCTCATTTCCTTGGCTTTTAGGTAACCGACACGGCGGGGAAGGCGCTGGCTCATGCCCCACCGAGGGGTCATACCCCATTTCCCGTGGGTATCGGAGAATCTGGCAGTACCGGAGGCTACCAGCAGATCGCAGCCCAGAGCTAGTTCCAGGCCACCTGTGTAACAATGGCCCCGGACTTCAGCGATCACCGGTTGAGGAAGTGCCTCCAACATATCGATCGTGTCGGCTTGAAAGGTGGGATTCGGTGGTTCTTCCCCCACTTGGATCGATTTCAAATCGTTGCCGGCACAAAAGGATCTTCCGGCTCCGCGAAGGACAACACAGCCAACGCCATCTGTATCAGAGCGGATGTCTTCTATATGGCTGCGCAGTTCCAAGAACAGAGCCAGATTTAGGGCGTTCAGGGCGTCGGGCCGGTTCAGTGTGAGGGTCGCCACACCGCCGGCGTCATTTCTAATTACGAGGACCGCCACGATGTTATCTCCCAATTAATTCTTAGGGTGCCTTTCGAACCTGCCACAGTTTGGGAAACATGCGCTAGCATGTTGAGGGCAGGGGCAGATGGTTGTCACAGCTCATGGCGTTAGTGGATTCCAATTTTAAGTGGGATGAAGTCATGAAGATGCCAACTGCATCAGGTGACCGCTGCGCGCTGGTGGAATTGCGGTTGATCCCACCGGCGCGATATCATTACGTCCTCAATCACGCTGACAGCGTCCCAGATATCCACATAGCGCAAATATAGTGGCGTGAAGCCAAACCGAAGAATATCTGGAGCACGAAAATCTCCGATTACGCCCTCGGCTATGATCGCCTGCATGATGGGATAGCCCAGTTCGTGGCGCCATGATACCTGGCTGCCACGTCGATCATGCTCCCGGGTCGTGGACAGCGAGAATCCATGGCTTGAACAGCGCTGCTCCATGACTGCGATGAAGTTGTCGGTCAGCGAGAGGCTCTTGGTGCGAACGTCGGCCATATCAACTTGGTCAAACACCTCCAAGGCGGCGTCGAGGGCGCTCATGGCCAAGATTGATGGCGTGCCGCAGCGTTGACGTACAATTCCGGGGCCCGGGCGGTATCCGACTTCGAATTCGAATGGGGATGCATGTCCCTGCCAACCCGATAAGGGCTGACGAACCTGATCTTGTAATCTGTTGGCCACGAATAGATAGGCTGGCGCACCGGGACCGCCATTCAGGTATTTGTAGGTGCAGCCCACTGCAAAATCCACGTTGGCCCCGTTCAGGTCCACTTCCAAGGCGCCAGCGCTGTGGGAAAGATCCCACAGCGTAAGGGCACCGGCTTCATGGGCTCGGCGCGTCACGGCAGCCATATCCTGGACATAACCCGAGCGGTAATCCACATGGGTCAAAGAGACTAGTGCAACTTTCTCGTCGATTGCCTCCAGGACATCATTGCCATCCACCAGGCACAAATCGTGTCCCTGGCCCATGAAATGGATCAACCCCTCGGCCAGATAATTATTCGTCGGGAAGTTGCCGGATTGGCTGACTATCACCTTGCGGCCTGGACGTTGGTCCAGGGCAGCCGCCATCAGCTTGAAAAGATTGTCGGAGGTAGAGTCGCCGGCCAGCACTTCACCGGGACTGGCACCAATAATTGGTGCGATGTGGTCACCCACCTTGTGGGGCAGGTCCATCCAGCCGTGGATGTTCCAGGATTTGATCAGGTCCTCCCGCCATTGTTGGTGGATTACCTGGTTCAACCGTTCAGGAACGGCACGTGGCAGAGGGCCCAAAGAATTGCCATCCAGATAGATGATGCCTTCCGGTAGATCGAACTTGTCCCTGATGACGGCAAGTGGATCCGAGCGGTCCAGGGTAACCATGTCCTCGCGGTCAAGCATCCTTCTGATTGCTCCGCCACCAACGGGACGGCGCTACACGTTGGCCGTAGCCTAGTTTGATATCCAGCCACAACATCAGACGACGTAACCGGGTGCCCGCCAGTCGGCGAGCTAGGCGCATAATGGGCCTGCTAAAATCCTTGTTATAAGGACAGACCCGCATACAAATAGCGCAGTCACTAGCCATCTTGGCCCAAAAGCTGAAGCATTTTTCGCAATCTGCCGTCCATTTCTTGACGCCCTTGATCGCGGAACGGTTGGGCCCTCCCACCTTGGGCTTACCGTACGGCAACGCCTTGGGCGGGCAAGCGTCGGCGCACCTCTGGCAGATGTTGCAAAACTCTGTGACGCCGAACTTCTTCGGTTTGTCTCGCACAAGAGGCAAATCAGTGAAGATCTTGGAAAATCGAACGCGGGGCCCAAACTCCTCGGTAATGACCATTTGGTTGCGGCCGTACTCTCCTAAACCTGCCTGAACAGCCATGGGGATTACCAGGGCCGTGTCGTTCATGGAGCCGATGGCTTGGTAGCCCAGATTGCGAATATATTGCGAAAGTTGGGCTACGGTCACGGCCTCGCCGGAATAGCCCATGCCGACCGCTGCGCCTGCCAGTGCCGACGGATAGGATTTCACAAGGTCGTAGTCCATGCCGTGGCCCATAACGATGACGTTAGTCAGGCCAATGGGTAAATCATTGGGTTTTTTCTCAAAGGTCTTAATGTCCGCACGCGTAGCGTAAACCCAGCGGCTATCGTAGGCTGTCACGCCTACGAGATCGCAACCGAACATACGCGCCACTCGCTTGATTTCTGTCGTCATGGCGGCAGGGTCTTCGATGGCGATGCGCTGCTCGGCTGGGGGGTAACGGGCCTCTTGTGGGTTCTGGAATCCTTCCCGCAAGCCGTTGGGGCGATTGCGATCTGCGTAATCATCCGCCACTGACCAGGCCGCGTTACGGAAAGCGAAATCCCTTTGTCTGAAGCCGTCTACGTTCCGTGAATTGAAACTGTGCCCATGACCGCGAAAGAACTCCATACTTGCGTCCGAGCGTACCGTCTCATCCCAAAACGCCCGGCTGAATATATCGTCTTTTTGATCGAACCGCCTGAAGTCAGTACCAACCTCAATTCCGGCAGCGGCGTCGTTCTCTCTTTGTTGGAGATCTCGAGGCAGATGGCCTGCGGGATAGGAATTCGTAGATCTGGTCATTTACGCAGCAATTTGTTCCAGCACAGGCAGCAGATATTTGCGGAATTCTTCAGGGTTTTCGGACATGGGAAAATGGCCCATACCTTTCATGACCTTAAAGGACGTGGCGTTGATTTCCTCTGCTAGTTGACCGCTGAGTTCCGGGGTGGCGGAGGTGTCATATTCGCCGGTCAGAAGGTGGACGGGGCACTCAGCGGTATCGATGCCACGCGCGACGCCGTTACGCATATCTCCGTCGGTGAAGTAGTAATTCAGATCCCCCATGAAAACCCCGGGGCCACCTTGCATGTAATGCCACAAAGTTTCCCAGGTATCCGTGCCGTTAGATTGCGGCGCGATCAGGCCCATCATCAGGGCTCCAGAAATTTCCGGCCCGTGCACGTCCGGCCGGTGAATACTGCGTAGACCTTCGGGCTCACCATCAATCCTGTTCTCGGCATAGAGCGCCGATTGCAGACCGATCACTGCCCGCAGATCTCTGCCGTGGCGCAGGGCTAAGTGCAGCACAGCCCGTCCACCGATGGAGCAGCCCATGATCACCGGATTGTCAAGCTGCAACGCCTCTTTTACCGCCATCGTAACGGCAACATAACGTTCCGTGGACAATTCATAGATCTCGTCCTGGAATCCGGGGGGCGGCGAAGATTTGCCATGCCAAGGCAGGTCGAACACGACGACACGGAAGTTCTCGGTGATTGCCTCGTCGTTCAAGATAGCACGGTACTGCCGCCCGTCCGCGCCGGCGGTATGGAGGCAGATCAGCGGTATCCCGCTGCCAGCCTCTTCGAAATAGATGCGATGGGGTCGCCCCTCAAACGCCAAATTGATGTACCGACCGACGATGGGGTCGATAGTCGGCTGAGACGGAATGCTGTTGGCTTTGGCCGGGCGGGGACGGCTCATGGAAAACAGCAGCTCCAGCGGTAAAAGGTTCTGGTAAAAGGCTACGTGATCTCCGGTAATCTTCAGATGCCCAGTGCGTCGCATGGCCGAGAGAGATTGTAGGCCCGGCCGAGGATTGGCCGTGATCAGTTCCCGCCAATCGTTTCCGCTTGCTTCCAGCCGGAAGGTGATCCTGCGATCCGGTCGATTGGGACCGATCCGCACGCCGTGGGCGTCATAACTCAAATATTGGCTCTCCCCATCGAAACAGAGTTCAATACAAGCGTCCGCGAAACGGGCCCGCCAGGCCACATTCGGATGGTCTCCCGTTCGCGCAATGATATCTTGAAACATCAATCAATCTTCCCCAATCGCCTATTCGTATTATTTGTCACAAGGGTAGCAAGGTTGGTGTTAAGGCGGAACTCCTCATCAATCCGGCAATGCGGCTACACGCTTGTTGATCCAGTCGTCATCATCAGTCAGCGTCGCCAATTCCGCACGGGCCTGCGACTTCGTTTGGGTCGCCGCCGTCGCGATCCTGGGCATCTTGCCGTCGGCCGGTTGGCAGGACGCTTCCAATCGAATTCCATTGGGATCGAAAAAGTAGACAGAGAAGACGCCGGGCAAAACTTCCAACGGCCCGATGGTGTCGATATCCCGCTCCTTCAGGCGAAGCTGCAGAGCTTCAAAGGCATCCGGCAGCATCGAAAATGATACATGTTGCATTGCCGCAATAGCGTCCCGGTCGCCAACTTGCTTTTCACCTTTAGGCATTTCGAAAAATGCCAACAGGCTGTCATTCCCCATGTCAAAGAAATAGTGCCGCAGGTTTTCATAGGGTGGATTTCCTCGGTTATTTGGACCCGCGCCCAATCCCGGCGGTATCTTCATGGCATGCACCAGTTTCATGCCGAGGACATCGACATAATAATCGATGGTCATTTTCATATCCTCGGTATTTAGGGCCAAATGATGGATGCCGCGCGTGGCCAGTGCATTGGTGTCTGTCATGGCGGGCTAATTCCCTATTGTGAGTGGAATAATGCGTAGCCGGATCAAGGGAATGCTATATGTTGTCGGAAAAAAAAGCCAACCAATCTGCCCGGTCTCAACCAGCTCGATTGCCCATTTGAATGATTACCAACCACGCCGCCCGCGGAATCGTCTATATGTGCCTTGCCGTGGGCTTATTTCCCTTTCTCAATGCTGCGGTCAAACTGTTGGGCGAAACCTATGCAGTCCAGCAGGTGCTATGGGTGCGGTACCTGGGCCATTTTCTTCTCATGTTGATAATTTTTTTGCCCTTTCAGGGTCGGGCGTTGTTCAGGACCCAAAACCTAGGCGCTCAGCTGTTACGGTCACTGCTGCTGCTGGGATCAACGACCAGTTATTTCGTTGCGCTAAACTACCTGCCTTTGACGACCGCGGCCTCGATCAGTTTTACCTCACCCTTCATTGTAACTGCACTGTCCGTGCCGTTACTGGGTGAGCGCGTGGGCCCACGCCGCTGGACGGCTGTGGCAATTGGGTTCACGGGTGCCTTGATCATCATTAGGCCAGCTGGAGCCTCTTTTCATGGCGCCGAATTATTCGTGATCGCCTCTGCTACCTTTTATTCCTTTTATCAAATTATGACCCGTCGTCTAGTGGGTCAGGACAGCCCTGTTACGACCATTATCTACACCGCCGTGTTGGGCGCGCTGCTGACATCACTGGTTGGGCCTTTTTATTGGGTGACGCCGGATGAGCCGCTTAATTGGCTGCTATTTGCGGCAACCGGAGTGTTTGGAGGGCTGGGGCATCTGTTCGTGGTCAAGGCCTTCCAATGGGCAGAGGTTTCGGTTATTTCGCCATTTGTCTATTTGCAATTGGTGGGCGCTGTGATCCTCGGGTTTTTCATATTTGGCGAATTTCCAGATTTGTGGACCTGGGTCGGTAGCGCCATTATCGTTGCCTGCGGGGCCTATATCACCTATCGCGAAACCGTCGTCACCAGGGCCTGACAAAACGAGGGCAGGTAGGCTATAACCGAGACAATAAACGCCACCTAATCATCGGAGAGTATGCGACGTGGATATTCAATATGCGGCCGAAGATGAGGCCTTTCGCGCCGAGGTGCAGGCTTTCATCGCAGAAAACCATACAGAGGAAATCCGCTCTAAAACGGCAAAATCCCTGACTGGCTATATCGATAAGGAAGCCTTCGTCGCCTGGCAGAAAGCCCTTTACAAAAAGGGGTGGATCGCACCGAATTGGCCGGTTGACTTCGGCGGTACCGGCTGGTCGGCTACCCAGAAGTATATCTATGATACCGAGATGATGAGGGCCGGTTGCATACGCCCTATTGCCTTCGGCCTGAAGATGGTGGCGCCGGTGATAATGGAGTTCGGCACGGAGGAACAGAAAAAGAAGTTCTTGCCCGATATTCTGGAATCTAACGTGTGGTGGTGCCAGGGTTATTCAGAGCCAGGATCAGGCTCGGACCTTGCTTCATTGCAGACACGTGCCCTAGCCGACGGCGATGACTATATCGTGAACGGCTCAAAAATTTGGACCACTATGGCGCAACGGGCCGATTGGATTTTCTGTCTGGTACGAACCTCGACGGAGGGCAAGCGCCAGGAAGGTATCACGTTCCTGCTGATGCCAATGGATACGCCCGGCATCACTGTGGAACCCATTGTAATGATGGATCAGACCCAGGCGCCTGATCAGGAAGTGAACCAGGTGTTCTTTGAAGACGTACGCATCCCGCAAGCAAACCGCATCGGCGACGAAAACGATGGTTGGACCGTGGCAAAATATTTGTTGGAGTTTGAGCGCGGTAACGCCTACGCCGGCGGCTTGCAGGGAGCCGTGGCAAGAGTTAAGGAGATTACCAAACAGGAACGGGCCGACGGCGACCGGTTGATTGATGACCCGGCTTTCGCTGCCAAGCTGGCGCAACTGGAAGTCTCCATCGACGCCATTCAATACACAGAACTTCGGACTTTGAGCGCGCTCAGTGCTGGCGAGCGCGTGGGATCTGAATCGTCCATTCTTAAATGCCAGGGTTCCTCAATGACCCAATTTATTAGCGAACTGATGGTGGAGGCGACTGCCTATTACGCCTTGCCCTTTGATCGCGGGGTTCTGGATGCGGGCGCCAATGTGCCTCCGATAGGACCGGATTATTCTGTTGCTGCCGCTGGGCGCTATTTTAATCAGCGCAAGGCCACGATCTACGGTGGCTCTAATGAGGTACAGCATGAAATTATCGCCAAGCGAATTCTGGGGATGTAGTGATCATGGCGGTCCATTTGCATGCTCTTCCGAAACATCGGTTAAGTGCTAAGGCGCTGGCGAGATGGGCAGACATCCGTTCGCCCATCGCCTCTGACTCTATGAACAAGGCTGGAACCTTGGCGGCCGCGATCAGGCCAATCAAACCGGGCTATCTAATGCTGGGCCAGGCTCTGACAGTCCGTGCCATAGCCGGTGACATCACGCCGCTATTGCATGGCATTTCCCAGACAAAGCCGGGCGATATTCTGATGGTAGACGGTGGTGGATATGTGGACAACGCCATACTGGGGGGCAACATGGCCAATGAGGCATCGCGCCGAGGCGTGGCCGGTCTGGTCATCGATGGCGCCATCCGCGATGTGGCGGAAATTCGCGAACTGGATATTCCATGCTTCACCCGGGCGGTTAATCCGGCCGGCCCCAATTACAGCTACATTGGCGATGTAGGCGCGCCGATCTCCTGTGGCGGTACGTTGGTAGAGAGCGGCGATCTGGTGATCGGCGATGATGACGGGGTAACGGTCGTTCCACGCCGTCGCATTGACAGTGTTCTTACTGCCTGCCTGGAGACGTTGGCAGCAGAAGCAGAATGGGACCGGCGCATCACCGCCGGTGAACCTTTCACGGAAATACTAGATCTCAGTCCGATGGAACCTGCGCCTTAGCTGGCCAATAGTATGGGCCCAATGCAAATCTAAACCGGATTTCTGAAATTAAACTGAGGCAACAACAACCAGGGCATCATCGTCGCTGGCGAGGTTACTCTTGCCTGAATTTGCTATTCTAGGTGCCCAATTGAGGATTCGGGAGCCTGTTTGAATGGCCAAGTTGTATTTCTACTATTCATCCATGAATGCAGGGAAAAGCACAATCCTGCTGCAATCTAGCTACAACTACCAGGAAATGGGCATGAAGACGATGTTGTTTACTGCCGCCCTGGATGACCGACATGGTTCACCCAAGATTAGCTCGCGCATCGGATTGGAGGCGGAGGCTGAATTATTTGGCCAGGACGATGATCTATATGACCAGGTGGAGAGGCATCATAAACAAGAAAAGATAGCCTGTGTTCTAGTGGACGAGGCGCAGTTTTTGACCAAGGTGCAGGTGGAACAGTTGACCGATGTGGCCGACCGCTTGTCAATCCCTGTTATCGCCTATGGTCTTCGGACAGATTTTCAGGGAAAACTGTTCCCCGGCAGCGAGCGTCTGCTGGCCATTGCAGACGAAATGCGAGAGGTGAAGACTATCTGCCGCTGCGGCAAAAAAGCCACGATGGTGCTGCGTCTGGACGAAAATGGTTCGGCGGTGAAGGACGGGAAACAGGTGGTGATTGGCGGTAATAACCGCTACGTCTCCGTCTGCCGGACCCATTGGAAGGCGGCGATGGCAGGGCACATGTAGGCGAGTTGCTAGAAATCGCTAGGTGGTCAGGTCGAACTAAGTATAACAGATGACTTCAAGCGTCAGCCTCTGTATTTTGTCACGATTGTTGAAAATACAAGGTAAGAAATACCGGCGAAGTGACGCGGCGCTTCTTCAATTTACCAACTAATCCGAAGGGGTTTGAACGCAGGTTTCATCAAGCGTAATCAACCAGATCGCAACAATTTTACAGCGGCCTCCCGTTCGAACAAATAAAGTAACGTCCGAAGGGCGTCGCCGCGTAGGCCCTCTAGATTTGGATCTATCGACAAGATCAGCTGGGCGTCATCTCTCGCGACTTCCATCAAATCCTGGTGGGCCATGGGGTCGGCGAGGCGGAAGTTAGGGAAGCCGCTTTGTCGTGTACCTAGTAGTTCGCCAGTGCCGCGTAGGCGCAAATCTTCTTCGGCGATGCGAAAGCCGTCGTCGGTCTCGCGCATGATGGCGATGCGGGCTCTGGCGGTTTCACCGAGCGGTTCGGCGTATAGCAATAGGCAGTGGCTTTGCTGACCCCCCCGGCCGACACGACCGCGCAATTGGTGCAGTTGCGCGAGGCCGAAGCGTTCGGCATGTTCGATAACCATGGTGGTAGCCTCAGGCACGTCCACACCCACTTCGATTACCGTGGTGGCGACCAGGATCTTTGTTTCGCCAACGACGAAGGCGGCCATGGCAGCGTCCTTATCTTTGGTGCTTATACGGCTATGCACTAGTCCCACCTGATCCGAACCAAAGACTTGCGCCAGGGCGCCGTGACGTTCCTTCGCTGCCGCTAGGTCCAATTGCTCATTCTCCTCTACCAAGGGACAGACCCAGAAGGCCCGCGCGCCGTTATCTACCGCCCGTCGCACGCCAGCCACCACCTGATCCAGGCGGCTGAGCGGGATGGAACGAGTATCTACCGGTTCTCGTCCGGGCGGCTTGCCGTGCAGGAGTGAGATATCCATGTCGCCATAGACTGTCATGCTCAAGGTGCGGGGGATGGGTGTTGCCGTCATCACCAGAACATCCGACGCCGCGCCTTTGTCGCCCAGGTTCAGACGTTGGTGCACACCAAATCGGTGCTGTTCGTCGATCACCGTGAGGGCTAAATCCTTGAAAACCACATCCTCCGTGAACAGGGCATGGGTGCCTATCATGATATCGATCCGGCCTTGCGCCAAATCCTCAAGAATAGCCTGCCTCGGCCTCCCCTTGTTACGCCCGGTCAGGATCTGGATGCGGATTGGAAGGTCTTTGCAAAACGTGGTCAATGTCTCCAGATGTTGCCGTGACAAGATCTCTGTCGGCACCATGAAGGCGGCCTGCCCTCGGCTTTCTACTGCCGCCAGCATGGCGGTCAGGGCCACCACGGTCTTGCCGCTGCCCACATCTCCTTGCAAAAGGCGAAGCATGCGCATGGGCTTAGCCATATCAGACTGGATGTCGTGCAAAACCTCCTGCTGTCCCTCGGTCAACATATAGGGCAGGGTTGCCGCGAGTTTGCGCCGCAAGCTGCCGTCACCACTGATTATCCGGCCAGCGCGCCGTCGGGCTGCATGTCGGATCAGGGCCAGGGCCAGTTGATTGGCTAGCAACTCGTCATAGGCCAACCGGCGGCGGTTCGGGTCATCAGCTTCCATCGCGGCCTGGCTATCAGGCGTATGCGCTGAAAAAAGAGCCCCCCTCCAGGATGGCCAGTTGTTTTTCTCCAGCCAGGCCGGATCCTGCCATTCCGGTAATTCGGGGGCCTGGTCCAGGGCCCCACGCACGGCGCGATGCAGTGGCTTGGCCGTCAGGCCGGTAGTCAGGGGATAGATCGCCTCAACGGCCGGCAGTTCGGCTGCCCGGTCCGGCGGGAGAATATGATCCGGATGCGGCATCTGGATCTCAGCACCATAGTGGCCGATCTGTCCTGAAATGAGGCGTTTCGCTCCCAAGGGCAGGGTCTTTTCCAAATAATCCGCCTCGGCGTTGAAGAACACTAGACTGACAGACCCGGTCTCGTCGCTGCAATTTACCTTGTAGGGTAGGCGGCGGCTTGGTGGAGGGTGGTGTTCGTCGACCGTAATCGTCAAGGTCACCACGGCGCCGTCCGGGGCCGCGGCCACCGTGGGCCGGAAACGGCGGTCTATCAGGCCCGTGGGCAGATGCCAGCACAAGTCCACCAGGTTCTTTCCCGATAGGCGCTCGATCAATTGGCCAAGTCGCGGGCCCACACCCTTCAGCGCGGTGACCGGTTTGAACAAGGGGAACAGGATTTCTGGCCTCATGATGATGGGTACGTTATATGCTGGGGCACGAAGGGGGAAGGCTCATGGCAGAGGACCTGGAAGTTCGCCGCAAGCGCCTGCGTTATCATTCCTGGCATCGCGGTACCAAGGAATTGGATTTGGTGTTGGGCCAGTTCAGCGAAAAGTATTTGCCTACCATGTCGGAGAACGACATAGATCTTTTTGAGGCCATCATTAATGAGAACGAGCACGATATCTACGCCTGGCTCGCGGGGCGGGAGCCTGCACCCGAGCAACACGAAAACCATATTATGAATATGATTTTAAACTTCAAAATTAATCAATAAAATATTGATAATAAACGATAAATTACTTTCGTCTTCTCGGCGATTT
>CAJWZI010000011.1 GCA_913049615.1 uncultured Alphaproteobacteria bacterium
CCCCGGTGAAACGCTTGGCTTGGTGGGCGAATCGGGTTGTGGCAAGTCGACGACGGCGCGATCTGTCATGCAACTGCCTGTGCCTACCTCAGGAAAGGTCATCTTGAACGGGGTGGATCTAACGACCTTGAGTGGTGAGGAACTACGCAGGCACCGGCGGGATTTCCAGATCATTTTTCAGGATCCCATTTCCTCTCTGAACCCCAGACGCAAGGTGTCCGACATTGTTGAGATGCCGATGGTGGTCATGAAGATTGGCACGCCTGAGGAACGGGCAGCCCGCGTGCGAGAGGTTTTGACGGCTGTTGGCCTGGACCCAGATACGGCCTTGGATCGCCGCCCGTTTCAGTTTTCCGGCGGGCAGTGCCAGCGTATTTCTATCGCTCGAGCGCTGGTATCGGAACCGTCTATGTTAATCTGTGACGAACCCGTTTCGGCCCTGGATGTTTCGATCCAGGCGCAGATCATTAATCTGCTGCAGGACATGAAGGAACGCTACAATCTGACCATGCTGTTCATTTCCCACGATCTGTCCGTGGTGAAGGTAGTCTGTGACCGGGTAGCGGTAATGTACCTTGGGCGCATTTGCGAATTGGCGGATAGCGATGCGCTCTACAAATTTCCAGCCCACCCTTATACGGCGGCGTTATTGAGCGCCATCCCAGAGGCCGACCCTGACCGGCCGCCGCAGCCCATCGCCATGATGGATGGTGAATTACCCTCAGCCACCAATCCACCACCGGGTTGTCGTTTCCACACCCGGTGCCCCCGAGCGCAAAAAATCTGTACCGAGGTGGTGCCGACCATGGGCGAGATCGCAGACCGCCATAAAGTGGCCTGTCACTTTCCTCTCTCTGACGATTAAAGCGCGTTCTTAAAGGGCGCTTTCCCGCAGATCTGCCAGCTTGCTGCGCAGAGCATCGCCGACCAGATTAAAGGATAACACGGTAAGGAACATCACCGTCGCGGGGATGAAGCTTATATGCGGCGTCTCGCCAAGCGACTCCCGGCCCTCGGCAATCATGCCGCCCCAACTGGGCGTAGGTGACGCCACGGATAGGCCAAGAAAGCTAAGTGCCCCTTCCACTACAATGGCGAAGGCAACCACGACCAGTGCATAAGCCGCCACCGGCAACACCACGTTCGGCAATATTTCCAGACAGATAATCCGAACATCCCGTGCGCCCATGGCCTTGGCGGCCACGACGAATTCGCGTTGCGCAAAATTCAGGGTATTAGCGCGGCTGACCCGGGCGAATGCCGGGATCAACAGAAAACCCAAACTGACACTGACAACCGTAAGACTACCGCCAAATACGACCGAGGCTAAAAGTAGGATAACTAGGGCTGGCAGTGCCAATAGTGTATCCAGACCGAGGGTAATCGCGCTTTCCACCCAGCCCCGGTAATATCCGGCCAGTAGCCCAATCATTAGGCCGAAGAACATGCCGATAGCCGTAGCCACTAACCCCACGGTCAAGGAGACGCGTGCACCGAATAGAATTCTCGAAAGTACATCACGACCCAGCAAATCAGTACCTAGAGGGTGATTTTTGATTTCCCAAGGCGGCGCACTGATGGCGCTGAAGTCGCCTTCGTCTCTGGGTTGCAAGGGCAACAAATCCGTGAAGACGGCGCAAAATGCGATGAAGCACAACCAGACCACTGGCGCCCAGAAAAAAAGACCGTAACGACCGCGCCGGCGTGCCAACGCTTTCGCGGTCTGGTTTTCCTGTTCCAGGTTAGTGTCCTGACCCACCCTGTCTTCCGTGGCGACTCTAGCCATGGGCTCTAGCTGTTCTGACACGTGGGTCAAGCAGGGCATAACAAATGTCTACGGTGAAATTAATCACTACATAGGCTAACGCGATTAGAGTAATGCAGCCTTGAATGATCATAAAGTCGCGGGCAAAAATTGAGCCTATCAAAAGACGCCCCACGCCTGGCAGGGCAAAAATTGATTCAATAATAATTGATCCACCAATCAGTGCGCCGACTTGTAGGCCTAGTAGCGTAATCAGCGAGAATGACGAGGGACGCATCGCATGGACCCATAAAATCCTATGTACTGGCATGCCCTTGGCCCGTGCCATGGATATGTAGTCTTCCTGCAATACGCCAATCATGTCCGAGCGTAGGACGCGGGTCAGCACCGTCCATTCCGCCAGAGCAAAACTCAAGGACGGCAGGATGAAATTCCTCACGTTATCCCACAAGCCTTCGGATATAGGTTCGTAACCGGTCACCGGCAACCAATGCAGCCATAGACCAAAAACGTAGATTAGGATGATAGCCATTAAAAAATTGGGAATGGAGAGGCAGAAAAAGCCTGTTACAGCTACCACTCGGTCGAACCGGCTGTTGTTACGGAGGGCGCTAATTACGCCTAGGGGCACCGCTAACAACAGAGCGATGATCTGCGCAATTATCACCAGCTCTAGCGATACAGGAAATCGGCTCATGATTGCTTCCAGCACCGGCTCGCCGGTGCGATAGGAGTGGCCCCAATCTCCCGTTACGACCCCGCCTAACCATTCGATATAACGCAGTAGTACCGGACGATTTAGGCCAAGATCCTCGCGGATCGCTTGAACATCTTCCTCTGAAGCGTCAAGCCCGGCGATATCGTAAGCGATATCGCCGGGCAGAACGTTGACCAGCATGAACGTCAGGAGAGTGACAGAAAATAGAACTGCCAACAAATGGCCCAATCGGGCCGTAAGATACCTCATGGGCTACGACGTTCGCTCTGGACGCTTAGTTACTGTCAGTTCGCCTAGCCATTGTCCTTCCAAAGATACCAGACATAAGGAGTGCCATAGGAGAAGCCCCGCATACCTTTTACGTTTGGTTGCATGATTATGAAGTAATTATTTTTTGCGCCAAACGCCATGTTACTAGTCTTATTGATGTATGCAGCCATTTTGCATTGCATCAGTTTACGGGTCTTTTCGTCTTTCGCCATCCGCATCCCTAGCGACAGTTTGTCCAACATAGGCGTCTTGTGGCGGGTGATGTTGTAGGGACTCTTTGAAAAGGAGAGACCAAATAGTTGCGGGCCAACATCAACCGAGTCCGCTATTCGCCAACCACTCATCATGTAATTGTTGGTGAAAACCCGCTTGACCAAGATATTTTGATCAACCGGCAACAGCTCTAATTCCATGCCGGCCTTCTTCAATAATTGCTGGTTGATCTCACCATATTCACGTCCGCGTGGCGTAGTCGTATGGATCATCTGCAGCTTAATTGGTTTGCCGTATTGTTTAACCAACGCCTTGGCTTTTTCGATGCTGTGGTGTGGGTAGTTTACGTCACCACAGTCAAACGGCATCGGGTGCTCAGAAAATGGCCGGGTATTCTTCCACAAGACGGCGTTGACCGCCTTTTGGTTCATCGCATGCCGCACAGCCTGCCGCACAATTTCGCTGTCGAGGGGTGGTTTGCTGGCATTTAGCAAGAACAACCCTCCTCCGCTTCCAGATTGCTCGTAGACGACGACGGACTTGTCCTTTCGTGCACTGACGATGGAACTGCCCCGGTCAGTCCAGATAAGGTCGACATCACCGGCTTTCAGGCTTTGATATCGGGTCTGCGGATCAGGCAGAATACGATAAATGATTTTGTCCAGATGGATTTTGTCCTTATCCCAATAATTTGGGTTCTTAGTTACGATTACGCGGTCGCCGCCGCGCCATTCCTGAAAAATATAAGGTCCGGTGCCGATGGGATGCCGGTTCTGCTTGCCAGCTACTGTCTGTTCTGGTGACTCGATAAGCGAACCCATGTCGCGGCCGGCCATTGCCGGGAGAAACCCCTGCCAGGGATGGACTAGGTTGAAGCGGACGGTATGAGTGTCTACTACTTCGGCATTCTTAATGGCGGTGATGAAACCCCGAGAGCGCGATTTGTTTTTGGGATCCAGAATTCGGTTCAAATGTTGTGCGACGTCTGAGGCCTCAAAATCTGAACCATCATGGAATTTCACTCCCTGTCTCAGCTTGATGGTCCAGGTTTTGCCGTCGCTGCTGTTGGTCCAAGATGTGGCCAGGTGCGGTGCATAATTCAGATCTGGCGTGTACATTATCAACGGTTCTTCGAGCGCGCCGGCGACGGTGCGTCCTGATATGCCGTAGACACCGCCCTTCACTGTGTCAAATCCGCGTACGTCTGTTTCCAAGCCGACAGTTAGCGTGCCACCTTTTGTGGGACCGGCTTGCGCTATGCCGGCGATGCCGGCGACGGAGGCCGCTAGGACAAGAGCAGTCCCGCGACGTAGGTATGTGGATACAAGATCTCTTTTTGACATGACAATCTCCCTGTCTCATTTGTTTTTGGATACTGCCGATTCTTCACAATTGATCAGCAAATATAGAGACTGGGAATATGATACGCTCCCGTTCGTCACGCGCAACAGGATTACATCAATAATTTTTTTCTTTGTTTTCATATGTGAGACTTTTGCATGAACAGACCATTTGAAGGTATTAGTGTCGTTGATCTAACCCGCGTGCTGGCGGGGCCTTATAGTACCTATCAATTGGCACTATTGGGCGCGGATGTTCTTCGGGTAGAGCAACCGGGAACCAGCGATTTCGTCCGTTTCCGCGGTGGCGATCCGGATTTGGCCGCGGCGGGGCTTGGGCCAGGATTTCTGGCCCAGAATGCCAATAAGCGATCAATTGCAATCAATTTAAAGGATCCGCGCGGTAAGGATATCGTGCGCAGTCTATCTGCACGCGCTGATGTCTTGACGGAGAATTTCCGGCCCGGGGTCATGGAGCGGTTGGGATTGAGCGCGGAAAGCCTGATGGCTGAAAATCCCCGGCTGATTTATTGCGCCATATCCGGTTATGGGCAGGATGGTCCCATGGCACAGCGGCCCGCCTATGACCACGTGGTTCAGGCCGTTTCTGGTATGATGGTCATCAACAGCGATAATCGTGGTGAACCTTGGCGGATTGGGTTTCCCATAATCGACTATGTAGCCGGACAATCGGCAGCGTTTGCCATATCTTCGGCCCTTTTTCAGCGAGAGCGTACGGGACGAGGGCAAGTCATCGACGTGGCCATGTTGGACACAGCCGTTGCTATCATGGCACCTGCCCTAGCTCCCTATTTGCAAGGCATCACGCCACCCTCGCGAACCGGCGGCCTGGCCGCTAGCGGCAGCCCATTTTCGGGAATGTTTGAAACCACCGAAGGCGTATTGGCATTAGCCGCCAATGCCCCGCCCCAGGCCCAGTCCGTGGCGCGGGAGATCGGCCGTGATGATTTGCTGGCGGATGTCAGGTTCAAGGAATGGGGACGCAATGACGATTACGTCACCCTGGTTCAGGAGGCGTTGTCAGCGGCCTTTGCTACTGCGACGGCGCTTGAATGGGAGGAGCGTCTAAGTGCTCTGGACGTGCCAGCGGGCAAGGTACGCGGGCCGGCTGAAATCATGGACAGTAAACAACTGGCCGCGCGGGACATGTTCCATACCATCGCGGATCGGCAGACAGGTTGCGACTACCGCCTGCCAGGCGTGGGGTTCAAATTTAGCCATGACGGCTCTGCCGTTACTGATCCACCGCCGCGTTTGGGTCAGGATACAGACGCCGTGTTGTCTGATTTAGGGTATGATCCGGCTCAAATATCTGCCCTGCGGACCAGTTCGGTCGTGGCCTAAAAAACCGGATCTGAAGGTCCTCTATACCTCGGGCTACGCTCGGAATGTCAATGTCCAGCAGGGGAAGTTAAACGAGAGCATTGTGCTGTAGTAGAAGCCCTACAAACGAATGTCCTGGTCCGCCGCATTCGATTTGTATTGGACGATCTGGGCAAATAATTTCAGGATAGTCCGGCCGGTGGTAACGACAATATTCTTGTTGTTGGGTGCAAGAGGGTTGGAACATGCAAAAATTGGACGTTGATGTTTCGGCCCTGTCCGAGAATATTTATGGTCTGACCCTGTTGCGGGAATTGATGGAGAATGATGACCGCTCGTTGAAGGATCCCGCACCCCAAACAATGATCATGTCCCTGGGCGCATCTTCCGTCGATATCAGCATGCGTTGTTGGTGCAATTCGGGCGACTATTCGGAATTTCGATTTCATTTGAACAAGGCCGCCAAGGAAACCCTGGACATGGCTGGACTTTCCATTCCCTACCCACAATAGGATGTGCATTTGCACCAGGTTTCAGTCACATCCGGAGACTAATCGCGGCCGAGACGTTCTTCGAAATCCAACTGAATGGCACGTAGCTCCTCAATCGCCGCGCGGATGTCCGAGCTGTCAATTATGTTGACCTCCACCCGTTCGCCGGCTTGGTAAAGCCGATGCCGTCGTTCGATGTGGTCGCGGGAATGAAAATCCTCGACCTGGTAAACTTGCACCGGTCGGGCAAATCCCTTGGGCATAATTTGATCGGCTTCACGGCAATTCACCTGCTCGCCCACCAGGCTATGTGTTGCCTCATCAATCAAAATGGTGTCTGGCTCAGCCATGGCTTGTAAACGGGCCGCCAGATTAACGGGGCTGCCCAGCACAGTGTAATCTAGCCGTTGCTCCGATCCGAAATTACCAACAGTACAATAACCGGTGGTTATACCCATGCGTACATGCAGTCCCCGGGATACACCTTGCTTTTGCCAATATTTTTGCAGTTCACTGACCCGCAACTGCATACGGATGGCCATTTCCAGACATTTCAGGGCGTCCTCAATTTCACCGTCGCTATCAGGATCGCCGAAAAAGATCAGAACAGCATCGCCAATAAATTTATCGATGGTACCGCCGCACTCCAACGCGATGGACGCCATTTCCGAGAGGTAGGAGTTGATCACCACAGCAAGGCGTTCTGGCTCCAGGGTATCGCTAAGATCGGTGAACTGTACAATGTCGGAGAAAAATACGGTCAGGTTTTTCCGGGCATGTGCCTTGCTCTGTCCCGGCGCCTCAGAAAATATGCTTTGATAAATTTGCGGAGACAAATACTTCGCTAACTTCGTCGCTAGGTCTTCAAGCTGCCGACTCTTCTCTTCGATAATCTCGCGGTCCCGCAATTTCTCCTCAAGTAACGCCTCTCGCTCTTTCTTCAACTTCCATTCCGCAGTTCGATCGACGAATTGACCTTGAACCCCGTTGAGATAGGAAAAGGCCTCGTCCCTGGTGCGTGTAGACAGCAAGGAGTAAACGTGTTCGTCACCATTGACGGTGATGTGGACTTCCGGGATCAGAACTGATCCCTTCTCGGAAATATCGTTGACGAATTCTTCAATCTGTCCGCCAGGCACACCTAGCTGCTCTAACACGTGGGGGAAATAAACATTCGTCACATTGCCCAGAACAGGGAAGAAACTCTCGAAATTGCCGTTGACCTTTTGCACTTCCAGGGCATCATTCGCGAAATATGCGGCCGTGATGGCGTTTCGAAAATTGAAGAAGCTAAGATCGATGATATTGTGCTGGTTGAAAAATTCTTCAATCTTCATGACGTCCTATCCACATGGCACGATTCAATGGCCTTGGTCTCTGTGCCATTGCGCCCGTTTCCCTACAATCGCGCCCCAGGTTGTTACACAGTAGGGTACGCAATAGGTCAAGGCTACTTTCACCATCGACGGTGGATCGCCAGCAAGAATGACGTCGCCATGATTTATGGTGGTTAGAATTGTTCCAACCACAAGTGCCGTGAAAAACGCTTTCTTGGGCACGTTGTCTCCAAAAATCAATTGCGACAGGGGCGGCGCCGTTACTTGTTCGATCCTTTCAGACATCGAAAAACCTAACCTTTCCACCAGTCGAAGCGTGGGGGTGATGGCGCAAAAATCCATCGAATCCCGGAACATCTCAATCGCGATCTAGCAGGCGACATATATGGAAAGTGTGCGGCAGGCAAGGTAGAATTAGGTTTAGTTTTTAGCTAGGCGGGCCGGATGTATGAGCAACGAAGAGTCGAATTTGAAGTTAGTAGGCTTGTCGGCTGAAACCTTGAGTGCCCAGGCACTGGGCCGAGTTGATCCGGTGACCCGGGCGCTTATTCCCGCCCTGCATCCCTCGACTACGTTCCAAAGGGACGCAGACGGCAGTTATAGCTCCGGCCGCGCTTATAGTCGGCCTCATAATCCCACCTATGACGAGGCCGAGGATTTACTGGCGGCACTGGAAGGCGGCCACGATTGTTTATTGTTTTCTTCCGGCATGGCAGCAGCCAATGCCGTTTTCCAGGCTTTGTTGCCTGGTGATCATGTAGTGGCCCCCAAGATGATGTATTGGGCTTTGCGCAAATGGTTGGTGGATTTTGCCATTCCCTGGGGATTGCGGGTTGATTTCGCCGATATCCAAGACCTAGGCACATTGGAAGCCGCTATGCGGCCCGGCAGGACCAAGTTGGTTTGGCTGGAAACGCCCGCCAATCCCATGTGGACGATCACCGATATTCGGGCAGCGGCGGACATCGCACATGGTGCAAGCGCCCGCCTGGCCGTTGACAGCACCATCGCGACGCCTGTGTTGACCCGGCCTATTACGCTGGGCGCCGATCTGGTCGTGCACTCCGCCTCGAAATATCTTAATGGGCATGGCGATGTCTTGGCAGGTGCCATCGTCGGTGCTCGCAATGACGGGTTTTGGCAGCGGATCCGGGCTTGGCGACGGGACGGCGGTGCCATGCTGGGGACACTGGAGGCTTGGTTGCTGCAACGGGGTATGCGCACGTTGTTTATCCGGGTTGCTCGTTGTTCCGAGAGCGCTATGGCATTGGCGCGGCATTTTCAGAATGATTCTCGCATCATGCATGTTCTATACCCTGGCCTGGTGGAACATCCGGGTCATGAGGTTGCTGCGCAGCAGATGCAGGGTGCATTTGGCGGAATGTTGTCTTTGCGTATTCAGGGAGGGGAGCAAGCTGCACGTGCCGTTGCCGCTGAAGTAAAAGTTTTCAAACGCGCAACCTCACTAGGTGGCGTTGAAAGTCTTATTGAACATCGGGCAAGTATCGAAGGGCCGGCGACGCCGGTGCCGGACGATCTGTTACGGCTGTCCATCGGTTTGGAGGCAGTGGACGATTTGATCGCCGATCTCGAGCAGGCCTTAGACCGCCTTCCAGGCAATGTAGCAACCCATAAACCGCCAGAGGAGGTGCCCGTCGCATCCATGATCGAGCAAGTATTGGATGATCACATACGCGCAGTGGTGCAGGAGCGGGGCGGTGATCTGCTTATCCAGTCGTTTGAAGACCAGGTATTGGTACTGGGTATGACCGGCTCTCCCGGGGCGGCATTCCCCTTGCGGGACACCATCACCGATACTATCCGCCACTACTTGCCCGAAGTGCGGGAAGTTATCCTCGTGTCTGATCGGAAACTGACCCAAGGTACTGTTGAGGAAAAAGTGCAGGCGCTTTTCGATGATCTGATTAATCCGGCCATCGCTGATCATGGCGGCAATGTGGTTTTGAATCGCATTACGGATGGCACGCTGTTTCTGACCATGAAAGGTGGTTGCCAAGGGTGCGCTATGGCCGAAATGACCTTACGTCAGGGTATAGAACCGCTGGTGATGCAATATATCGAAGAGGTTTCTGCCGTTGTAGATGAAACCGTTCATAGCGCCAGCGAGGCCACTTACTTTAAAACGAAAAAATCTTGAATTGCCGCGGAAAGACGTTGTCTATGCCTCACATCGAAGAGTTACGGGAGCCGCTACACTGGCCACAAGGCGGTGTAACCCGCATTCCCTACCGGTTGTATGCCGACCAAGAAATTTATGCGCGCGAGCAGCAACGGATATTCCGAGGGCCGGTGTGGAACTTTCTGTGCCTGGAAATCGATATTCCAAATGAAGGTGACTACAAGACTTCGGCAGTGGGCGAAATTCCCGTTATCGTCACTCGGGATGAGAATGGAGGCGTCCATGCCATGGTCAACCGTTGTTCCCATAAAGGTGCCCTGGTCTGTTTGAAGGAAAGAGGGAATGCTAAGATGCTAACCTGCATTTACCATTCCTGGTCCTTCGATCTGCAGGGCCGTCTGAAGGGGATCTCCTTCCGCAACGGCTTGCAAGGCAAGGGCGGTATGCCGGACGATTTCGATCCGGATAAGCATGGTTTGGAGATGTTGCGAGTGGAGACTTTCTGCGGTCTTGTGTTCGGAACATTTTCAGACCAAACGCCCACCGTCGAAAGCTATCTGGGTCCAGCCATGGCCAGGTTCATTCAGCGGACCCTGGGAAAGCCTCTGCAGCCTCTGGGGATGCACAGTCAGATTCTTCACAATAACTGGAAGCTTTATGCTGAGAATGTTCGTGATTCCTATCACGCCACCTTGTTGCATACCTTTTACACGACCTTCAAGATCAACAGGTTGGATATGGACGGCGGAATCGTGTTAGCCGAAGACAAGTGGCACCACATTAGTTATGCCAAGCGTGCCACCTGGAAGGAAGCAGAGGAATATGCACGGGAGAATATCCATGCGGCGCGTTATGACTCTAATCTAGCGGGACCTCATTTGCTGGATTCCTGGGCCGAATTCGATGACGGCATCACCCATTCCATCCAGGCTATTTTTCCCAATTTGGCTATACAATTAACATTGAACTCACTTGCAGTACGCTTTTTTGTGCCCCGCGGCATCGATAAGACAGAGCTGTTCTGGTTCTATCTGGGCTACAAGGACGACACGAAAGAACAAACGGCTATGCGGGTGATGCAGGGTAATTTGACCGGGGCGGCCGGTCTGGTGTCCCTTGAAGATGGTTGCATTAACGAGTTTGTCCAACGTGGTACCCGAGGCAGCGAGGGAGCGGCTGGTCTCGCTGAAATGGGCGGCCGCGATGTGGAATCGTCCGATGCTAGCCGTGCCACGGAGGCGGCTATACGGGGCTTCTGGACCGGGTATCGCGGCATCATGGGGTTTGATTGATGCAGGACATCGAGGACCTTATTACTGCGTACGCTCATGATATTGATGATGGTGAATTGGATCGCTGGCCCACCTATTTCACTGAGGATGGCATATACACTATTTTGACCCGTGAAAACCTGGCCGCGGGGCTACCCATGGGTATCATGCACTGCCAGGGACGGGGCATGATGGTGGACCGCATTAAGGCCATGCAGACCGCCAATATCTTTGAGGAACATACCTATTGTCACATTCTCGGCCGGTCCGAAATCAAGAAACATGGCCGCAGCTTTGAGGGGCGCACGAACTTCACAGTATTGCGCACCATGCAAGAAGGACGAACCGAAACCTTTGCAGTTGGCAAATACCTGGATCATTTTACTAAGACTGGCGGAAAAACCTTGATTGCGGAGCGCAAGGTCGTCCTGGAATCCCGCCGCGTCGACATTCTCTTGGTCTGCCCACTTTAGTCAGAAGCTGTCAGGGAAAATCTGAATAGACTGTAGTTGATGTGCTGGTGAATTGAATAGAAGCCCTGAATGCCCAAGACAGCGATGTCATAGGGGATTGTATTTGTTCCATTCATCACCGGTTTCATGGCGAGAACATAGGGGGAGTTTGAACGGTCGGGGTATTATTCCATCGTTAAATTAAACGTCGGCGTGGATCTGTGTGGCTTGGTGTACAGCATTTGGCACTACCACCGCGTGGTGCGCGGCAACGCAACTAATGTGTGCTTTCAAGTGTAGTTGACCTGATTTTGCGACAATGACCCAGGGTTGGGTCAATACAATTCGACATCGATTGTCACGATTTGAGTTGGCAAGTGGGGTGTGATAGCACCCTCCAACTACGTCCCATAATATATCAGAATTGGATGGGTATGTTCCTCGGACCGCGAACCTGACCACCGGCCCAGGTGACCGCGTCGGGGTCAGCTAATTTGAACTCCGGTATGCGCTCGAACCATGTTCGCAAGGCCACATCCATTTCCATGCGTGCCAGGTTGGACCCGGCGCAACGATGAATGCCTACGCCAAAGGCGATGTGCCTGTTTCGCTGACGATCGAGGACAACTTCCTCGGCCATGTCGAAGGCCTCTGGGTCATGGTTGGCGGCCGGAAAATTCATCAAAACTCGGTCCCCTTCTTTAAAGGTGACGCCATTGAATTCAACATCCTTTTGGCTAACACGCGCCATGGTGACCGGTGAATAGTACCGCAACAACTCCTCAATGGCGGATGGGAATAGCTGCGGATCCTTCGCTAGGCGGCGGCGGTCGCCGCGGTTGCTGGCCAGATGCAGCAGCGCTGAGCCAATAGAACTCCAGGTGGTGTCAATACCCGCGATTAACAACAAATTGCACATACCGATCACGGTTTGGTCTGTAACCGGCTCACCTTCCAATTCACAAGAGATTAGTTGGGAGATCAAATCATCGCCAGGATTGGCGCGCCGTTCCGAAACTAATTCACCGAAGAATCCCAAGATTATGCCACGGTATTTCAGGCGGGTATCCGGGTCGGTTAAACCAATTTCAAGGATGCCCCGAACCCATTCTACGAATTCGCCTGCGCGACCCGCATCGATGCCCATCATATTGGCAATGACCCGTGGCGGAATTTGCTGAGCGTATTGCACCGCGCCGTCACAAGTGCCCTTACCGATGAATTCATCGATCAAACTGTTGCATAAAGCTATGGTGTCTGCCCTGTGTCTGGCCACGGCTTTGGGTGTAAAAAACGGCAAAATCATCCGGCGAATGGGTATTTGCGTCGGCGGGTCGGATGTAATAGGGGGCGCCGCGACTTCAGCGTATTCCGATTCGGGATCCAATTCTTGTGGCGGCACCACAAGAGGCTCTTTCGAGGATAGGTCGGGCACCATGCGCACGAGTGCCTGCATATCCGCGTATTTGGTGGGCATCCAGGAACCGCCCCAACGATCGGAATGAGCAATGGGGCATTCCTGACGTAGTTTGTTCCAAACGGGAACAGGATCCTTCACATAGGAGTGATCAAAAATATCGTAGTCTGTTTTCCAATCGTTCACCGGCGGTGTCTTGTTCATCCTTTAGAAACCTCCCCATTTGTTTCCGTGGGCTCTATCGCCATAATTATCTGGTTAAGATTTGTCTTGGCAAAATCACCAATTATTTTCTCAAAAGTTCATTCATCATGATCGTGAATTAGTCAATGATGGCGTCATCCTCCAACATTGATGGTCTTGGCCGGTTTTGCACAGGTTCGCCAAGGTGCCGGTAAACATTTGTACGCCATATCGGCTTTTATTTTAAAAATCAGTCTTAGACATGCCGTCCGGCTGCCAAAGAGCGTTTTCGATATGGCATCGTCCACGAATGTGCCCGTTCCGCCATCTCCGAATTTAAACAGACCAAACCGGCGACGAGCTGAAGATGGTATAATTCAGTTGTTGTCGGCCCGGATAGGGCGTGTATATTTCTTATTTGCAGCGTCTTCACTGACGTATCCATTCTTCAAGTCCTCCGCCAAGGCTACTGGATCTCGTTCCGTTGGCGGGCCAAAACCTCCCGATCCTGGTACTTCGAATATGATCCGGCCGTTCTCTGGAACCGTAAAGGCCCCCTTAGACAATGGATAGCGGATGCCACCGTCAGGGTCCTCAAGGCGGATACGCGCCGGCGAGCCGGGCTGGCCACCGGCAAGGCCGAATGGCGCAGATTTGCTGCGTTCGCAGCATACAGCACCTCTTGCCGTGTTTCCAAGGACCCGCCAGATACGACGCGCACCACAACCGCCCCGGAATTTTCCGGCGCCGCCGCTGTCAGTCAAAACGGAGTACTCCTCGACACGAACCGGAAAACTCATTTCCAATATCTCGATCGGTGTGTTCATCATGTTCGAGATGCCGGAAGCGATGCAATTTATGCCGTCCTTGGTGGGACGGGCCCCAAAGCCACCTTTGATGGATTCGTAACTGACGTAGGGTTCACCGGTGCGGTAGTCGATACCGCCCAGGGTCAGAACAGATGAAGTTCCTTGGGAGCAGGCCATGACTCGGTCAGGCAGAAAGGTGTAAAGAGCGCCGAACAGCATATCCGCTACCCGGTGGGACATTTCGTGATTGGCATAGACCACGGGTGCGGGGAATTTGGCGTTCACCACCGTGGCTTCCGGCGCAGTGACCTTGATAGCCCGCCAGCAGCCGGAATTTGGCGGTATCATGCCATTGGGATCAACCACCATTTTGACCGCTGTGAAGATGCCCGACGCTGTGACGGAAAGAGGGGCATTCATGGGCCCCGCTACTTGTTTGTCGGAGCCTTCAAAATCCACAGACAAGCCGTCGCCGGATTTTACGGCGTGCATGCGAATGTAGAAGATTTCGTCTTCGTTCGCACCCGGCTCCAGGATACCGTCGCCATCGCAGAAATCCTCAAACCGGCCTTCTCCATCAGGCAGTTCGCTTAGGAACTTGCGCATCATGGTCTCGGAGTAGTCCATCACCTCGTTCATGATGCGGCGTAGAGTTTCTACGCCGTATTTTTCCGCTAACTCAGACAATCGCGTACTGCCTCGGCGGTTGGCGGCGATTTGGGCGTTCATGTCACCGCGCCGTTCGTCCGGGGTCCGTACATTGGTGAAAATTATGGCATCCACGCCCTCGTTCAGTATGCCAGCGTCGTACAGGCGGATAGGAGGCAGGCGCAGACCTTCACCAAACACCTCCGTGACCGCGCCATAGCTGCCGGGTGTGGCGCTGCCCACATCGGGCCAATGGGCCCGAACACAGGCAAAGCCCAATAAGTCCCCCTTATGGAATGAAGGCGAAACCACGTTGACGTCGGGAAGGTGCGACCCGCCGAAATAAGGATCGTTATGGATGAAGACATCACCTTCCTGAAAGGCACCAAAGGCCTGGATCACCGCTTTGACCGCGTCCGGCATAGAGCCCAAATGGATGGGTAAATCGGGACCTTGTGCCACCATTTCACCGTCCGAGTCGAATAGTCCGCAGGAATAGTCACCAGCGACCTTCAGCAATGGTGAGTAGGCGGTTTTGGCAAGCACAATCTTCATTTCTTCAGCCGCCGCGTAAAGGGCGTTTTTTACCACCTCGAAAGTGGCCGCGTCGGTCCGGATTGGGTTGCTAGCTGTCATGGCTCGCCTCCATCAGGATGTGTCCGCTGTGGTTCATTTTTGCAAACCAGTTAGGGGGGACAACGATTGTGGTATCGATTGCTTCCAAGATGGCTGGTCCTGATATTTCCGATCCTGAAGCCAGTTTACCGTAATCGTAGATTTCGCAGGGCTGGCGCCCACCGTGAGGGAACCAAACATCGCGCCGACCCTGCAGTGAATTACCCTCATGATGGGGCTCATGAGCCAGCTCAAGATTTTCGAACCGGCCGATCGCCGTTAGTCGTAGATTGACCAGTTGGACTGCTTCTTCCGGGTTGTCATGACCATAAGTCTGGCGATGTTTCTCATGAAATAACTGGGCCAGTTCGTCTAAGGTGTCTTGGCTTACCGGCCCATCGGGAGCCGGCACAGTCAACTCGTAGGCTTGCCGTCCGTAACGCAAATCGGCAGCACGTTCCATGCGCCAATCAGATTTTGGGATTTTTGCTGCCTCTAGCATTAGATGGGCGGCGCTTTCCATTTCGGTGAAGGCCGCGGCGACGTCATTGGTGCTTGCTTCATCCAGCGCGGTGAAATGGGTCTTCACATAGTCCCTTTTTAAATCGGATGCTACCAACCCTAATGCGGAAAATCCGCCGGCGATTGGTGGAATGATCACCTGGGTAATTCCCAATTCGTTGGCCAGTTCGGCCGCATGCATTGGCCCGGCGCCGCCAAAGGCGACTAGGCTGAATTCTCGGGCATCATGTCCCCGTTCCACGGAAACTATGCGAAGCGCTTCGGCCATGGAGGCATT
>CAJWZI010000012.1 GCA_913049615.1 uncultured Alphaproteobacteria bacterium
AAATTTGTGAATAGCCGGAGCCGGAGGTATCAATGCCGCGGCTGGCGCCCGTAACAATCGCTGTCTTACCGACCAATTGGGGGCAATATGATTTGATTCTTAATCATCTCCTGCCGCCTGGCGCATTTTCTGTGCATCGAAAGTGGCGGCCTTGACAGCCGCCTTGACCACGGGCACTTCTTCCCGGGACATCGGTTGCATGTATTCCTTGCGGTTGAGGGCGGCTTCGATATAAGGCGCTAATTCCGTGGCTTTTTTTGCTTCTCTTTCCTCTACATCCTTGGTGAAGTCGGGCATAACTGTTTCGGCGAACAATTCTAGGGATTCACGAATGTTCTGATTGGTATTGCGGCCGGCCTGTTGCAAGAAGATAACTTGGTCGATGCCGACATCCTGAAAATCGCGCAAATGCCGTGCCATGTCATCGGGTGTGCCGATGCCGGCCCCGTCGTATTCGGCCCTAGACAAGGCAGCCTGAATTAAACGATCGGACGCATCGCCACGTTTCTCTTTGAACTCGTTCCACATATTTGAATATCCAGGCACGAAGTCTTCGGCGACCAGTTTCTGCTGGGAATAGCGGAAGAATTCAAAATTGTCCTGGCCTCTGCGGATTGCCTCGGTTCGATCCTCGTGCATGGAGAATGCCGAGACCATTGCCAGGTTGGCATTAACCGACCAACCGAGAGGCACGCACTCCTCGCTCTTGATGATATCGTAATAGATCTTGGACCAGGCTTTGGCTTCATCGGGATCTAGGAACGAGAAGGCCAGGGCGCCAATGCCGTTCTGGGCCGCTACTTTGATGGTATCGCGGTTTGTGCAGGCCATCCACAGGGGTGGATGGGGTTTTTGCAATGGTTTAGGCAGCACGTTGCGGCAGGGAAAGGAAAAACCCATGCCTTCGTAACCCGGATAAGGCGTCAGTACCATCATGTTGCAAATTTGTTCGGCAGCCTCCAGAGCCATGGCGCGCTTTGTCTTCGCCGGAATGCCAAAGGCGCCCAATTCCAGGCGAGTTGCCCCTTCGCCGATGCCAAATTCAACTCGGCCGTCAGAGAGTAAATCCAGTGTGGCTAAACCTTCGGCGGTGCGGGCGGGGTGATTGTAATTCGGGATAACCTGACGAATGCCGTGGCCCAGGCGGATATTCTTGGTTAGTCCAGCCGCCGTGGCCAGGAAAACCTCCGGCGCCGAGGAATGAGAATATTCATCCAGGAAGTGATGCTCCACCTCCCATGCATAATTGAATCCAAGCTGATCGGCGAGAACGATCTGGTCTAGTGCTTCCTTGAACAGGCGGTATTCGTCGCCCTCGTTCCAGGGGCGGGGTAGTTGCAGTTCATAAAACACACCAAAACGCATGGCGTCGTACTCCTCCGTCCAATAGTAGAAGTGGCCTCCCGTGATGGCCAGCCCAGCTTAGATGCCCAAAACTATAGATACCATAAGAGACATTGGAAAGTTATGGGCGCAGTTCGCCTGGTGCTGCCCAGTTTACTGGGAACCAAAAAGATATGCAGTTATTCGCGGGAAATCTGAAGATGTGGCTAAACCAGATCCTTCGCTGCTATTGTGGCTAGTATAAGCGTCCTTGCCGGGTTTATGGAATTCCTACCATTTCGGTGCCGCTTTCAAATCGGAGAACTTCGCCGACCCAACGTTCCATGCCATCGGGTTGAATTAGGTCCTTGTACTTGGTCCAGCTAGAAACGTCGGGGAAATACAGTTCCGCCATGCCCGCATAGGGCTCAGCTGCCGGTTCCTGGCTGTGGCTGACCACGTACCGAAAACCACCCACCGCTTCCATGGTTTTGCGCACGTTGGGGATATGAACATCCAGCCAGTGATTGAACAGTTCGCTGCTGTTTGAGCCATCTTTAAGGCAGACTAGAAACGTGACCTTGAAGAAGCCGCTGCGGGTGCAAGGGAAGGGTGGGTTCAGGGTTGGTGGATCGAGTGGAAGGTCCCCCTCCATCACCACATATTCATGCGTCGCCCAAGGTATGTAGGGTTCCACTTTTTCTTGAAAAGTATCCTTGGGGGTCTCGCCGTGGGCAACCTTGGGGCGAGGTAACGGTTCCGGAAACCACAATTGCGCGACGCCGTCCCAAAGATGCGGATTGCCCGGTCGGGGATCAAACAATGTAGCGATATAGCGGGAGGCCTGTGGTCTGCCTGTTATTGCTTCGGCTGTATTCTGAGCGATTACGTCAGGCATGTGATTGGCGAACCAGTGGGCGATCAATTCTTCCCGCGTGGTGGTTTGACGGCGTTTAATTAGGAACTGCATTTTTGCGCTCTTGCTTTTGGCAGGTCTTGATCCTGTCATGTCGTCACCTCTTTCTCGTTCTCAATAGCCTGAACGCCAAATGTCCTGGGCGGCTGTCTTGCCGTCGGCGATGGCATGGGCAATCTGACCGCCATGACCCGCGCGTACCGCTCCGGCGGCATACAGACTTGGTTGATCAGTTTTCATATGTTCGTCCACCAACAACGCTCCACTTTCGTCACATGCTGCTGAAACAAGGCCAGTACGCGGGGCGAGACCGATAAAAGGGAATACCGCAGCCACCGCGAGGGTTTCGCTCTCGCCGCTTTCTATGTTCCGCAATTCAATTGCTTCTACGCCTTCGGCTCCCTTGATTTCCACGACCTCCGTTTGCCAACAAAAGTGCATATTATCCCGGTCCGCTGCCTGGCGTACAAAAGCAGGCCTGGCGCGCGGTTTAAGGCCGCGCAGGACCATGGTGACATTGGCGCATAGATTGGCTAGATGCAGGGCCTCTTGAAATGCGGCATCGCCGCCGCCGATCACGGCGACATCCTGTTCCTTGTACAGGCCGCCATCGCAAAATGCGCATTGTGAGACGCCTCTCCCGTTTAATTCCGTTTCACCCGGCACAGCCAACGTGCCTAATTCCGCTCCCGTCCCCAGGATGACATGGGCGGCGGTGATCTCACCCAGACGCCAATGATCTCCCTGCCGCGAGAGATCAGTAATCGCGACTGGGCAATAGTCTACGCCCGCTTCAAGGGCTTCGCCCAACATTGTGTTTATAAGATCCGCTCCAGAGACGCCGGTGGCGCCAGGGTGGCCGTGAATATCGCCTACGTTGATGATCAACCCACCCAGTAGTCCTTCATCGATCAGAGCAGTTTTAAGGCCGCAGCGGGCGGCTTCTGTGGCTGCCGCCAATCCGGTAATCCCAGCCCCAATTACTGCCACTTCATAACTGTTACGTGGAATTGGCATCTAGATTCCTAAGGTTTGAATTTTTTTGGCGATCCGGCAGGGCGGAAAGCCCCAAGTGGGTAGGTAGGCACACTGGGGTATCGGGATGTCGCCGCCCGCGACAATGATGGTGATGTCGTCAGGGCTCTTTACGGCCGGCACCCGGTCATTGGCGACTCCCGCCTTGACCCAGGCCGGCCATTTGGTCTTTCTTGCCAAACGTGTGGGCAGCCAGGAATTTTTAAAATCTGCCGCTGTACATCGGCCATGCTCATGTAAATAGGTTTTCACATCGGCCTTTGAAAGACCTTCGTCAGCTAAGACCTTGGCTATATGAGGCGCCAAGATCACCGTTACTTGCCCTCCATGCAGACGGGAAAAGGCGGAGGTGGCGGATGCCATGACCGTGGCGATATCGTCTAACCCGCCAGTAACGTTAATGACGCTTTCCGCCCGCTGTACGACCAGGACGCTATCATCGACAGTAAAGCCTAGTTCTTCGCGCAAACTCTCCCAGGGATTAAAGGCGTCATCCTCGGCTAGACACAGGCTATAGCGGCCCGGTTGTCCCAAGCCCGCGAAGGCGACCGCTGCTGGCCAACCACCGCCCAAATTATGCATGATCAACCGCACGGCCCGGCCGATGGCTCCATTGGCTCGCCATCCCGGCCCAAGCGCACCAAATCGGCTGTTCATATGCAAGGTTTTGGCTAAGGGCCCCGACAGCATCAACAGCGGGGTGACATTTTCATCGGTCGTTTGGACCCCGCGCAAATTGAAGGCTGGGTCCAACAGGGCTTCCGTTGCTGCCATAACCACCGGCATGTGGATATCCTCACACCCCGCCATGACCGCATTGATGGCAACTTTTTCGATGGTTACTACGCCCTTCAACGGCTCTGCCTCACCGAGCACTTTGTTACGGGGCTGACCGCCGGCACGCAGCATCCCATCCACCCGGTTCGTCGTCGGGGGCACGATCGGTAGACCGTCGGTCCAGCCCCGCCGGTAGAACATCTCGTTCACCACCCCATCAGCATTTGGCCCGCGCACCACTTCAATCCGTTGGCGGGGAAACGCTCCGACCTGGTTTAGACGGTCCAGGAGGCCTTGCTCTTCTGCCCGTGTCCGCAGGGTATCATCAATCCACTCGCCGGTGGATCGTTGGCCCGTTGGCAGCAACACCCACAAGGTCTCACCTTCACTCACACCGAGCGGCTCATCCGGCGTTGGCCAATTTATTCTGCCAGTCATTTGGCAGGCGGATTGCCCGCGCCGTTGGGAAACCGAGGATTCCGTTGTGAGAGAATACTTGGGCATTGGTACGGCCTGGATCGCCGCTCACAGCAATCTGGATATCTTTAGAGTTACAGACGAGTGGCACCAGGCGATCGGGATCCTCGGATTCTCCATACAGTTCATTGGCTTTGCCCAATCGGGCTAGTTCGAACAAGGTGCGGCCACCAGAATATAAATTAGTGAACTCGGTAATATACTGCTCGAACTTCCAGGCTGGAATGCGGGCATTTTGGAACAGCCATTGACGCACATCGTCTTTTGACCAGCCAGCCTTAGCTATGGTTTCAGCCAATATTGGTGAGATTACTAGCAGGGGATTGTAGCTGCCATCAGCCATGCCTACGGTGAAGATTAACTGCCAGCCAGTCTGACTGATCAGGGCATCTGCCAGATAGGGAAGCATTTCCTCCGGCGTCCGACCGAAAACCGAGGCAATGACATCCCCGCCCGTGAAACGCGAGATAGTGACCACATTGTCGCCCCGGCCATGGCCGAAGTCGGCCGCATGCGGCGGCCAGCCGATCCTGGCCAATGTGTCCTCGTTCTCAGCCAAAACGACCCGCCAGGTATTGCCGAATGTGCCCTTATCGGTTTGATGTAGAATAAAACCGGCAACATTGCGTAGGTACAACCGCCACCAACGGCCGATGGAGGTATTTGCCTGGAAGCCGTCGCGTAGCGCACCCTGTTCGTAGTTGAACTCCAGATCCTTGATGATGGGGCCATTAATGGTAATCAATGTTTCCGCGCCTGGCGTATTTCCAGAATGTTCTACGCCATAACCTGGATCGGCCATAGCTTCAGCTAAACTAACCAATACGGGCATATACTGGGGTCGACAGCCCGCCAAAACACCGTTGACGGCCACATTCCAGATGGTGGCTTGACGGTTATCGGGGGGCAGTTGGCCGATGACGTGATCTGCAGGCAAGTCCGTGAACTCGAGGAATTTTTCCACTTTTTTCCGTGAAGGGGGCACAATGGGCAGGCCGTCTGACCACCCATTTTCATAGAAGAACCGATTGATTTCCTCAAATGTACCCTCCATGACCATGTCCTGGGGTCCAGGTTCCGGGATCATCACAGCCGCTGGTGGGGCGGATGTAAGGTTATCGATCACATCTTTCAAAGTGACGGAAGTCAGATTGTCCCGAAGTTCGTTATCGGTTTGTGTATCCACGTGTCCCGGCACTTTGGCCATGGGCAGATTTGGAAGGCCTAGGCCGACGGCGGTGGTGGCCCCTTGGCCTAGGAAACCTTCACAGACGAGTGAGGAGGATGGAACTCCAGCGGCTTCGACGGCGGCTGATGCCCGCAACACGGCGGGGGTACAGCTGCCTCAACAGCCCATGCCGGATATAATAGCGTCAACCTTGTGTTCCGCCAGAGTATCCGGCAAATCGGCGATAATCTGGCCTTCTTCATGCCCGTGGGTGGAACCGAAGGTGCTATAGCCGACAAATTTCATGTCCGGATAGGCCGCTGATAATTCGGCTTGTAGAATAGGAAAAATTTCATCGCCCCGGAACAGATAGTCCCAAAGGAAAGCCACGGTCTTTCCTTCTAGGGTTTTCAGTCTTGGTGCCAAGGGCGCGATCTCAACAGTTTTTTCGCCGCGCGGCCAAAGCGCACCATACGTTTGCTCGCTCATGCTCGTCTCCAAAATCTTTGAATTGTGGAAAGTTTAACGCATTTGTCGACTTGCGCCATAGAGCCAAATCCGATCGCCTAACTGCAGGAAGAATTTTTATCGCAGCTACGGTCAACCGATCGTAATCGCTTATCCCATCCATAGCCCTGTGCAGGACGGGTCAGTCCCCATAGCACCAGCAAATCTAGCTTCAATTTGTGCAGGTCCTGCCACAGGTAAATAAATTTGTGGAGAATCTGACGGGCAATTTTTTGATTAACTCGAAACGGCCCCGGTATCCGTTACGGCCAGATCAAAGGCCGCTGCCATGAGGGCCTTGGTGTAATCCGTCTGGGGCGACGTGAAAATCTGCTCCGCCTTCCCTTGCTCCATAACTTTGCCGTTGCGCAAAACAATAACTTCGTCGGCCAGGGCACGTACGACTTTTAGATCATGAGAAATGAATAAATAGGCCAGGCGGTGACGTTGCTGCAAATCGCGCAATAGATTTACGATTTGCGCCTGTACTGAAACGTCCAGGGCCGAGGTGGGTTCGTCAAGTACGACAAATCTCGGTTGCAATACCATGGCCCGGGCGATGGCGACGCGCTGGCGCTGGCCGCCGGAGAATTCATGGGGAAAACGGTCCATGGCCGAAGGGTCAAGTCCCACCTCCTTCAGAATGCGGGCGATCAAGGCGCGTCGTTCCTGATTATCTCCACCTTCGCCATGAATAAGAAGCCCTTCCTCGATTATTTGCGCGATGGACATGCGCGGGCTGAGTGAAGAGAAAGGATCCTGGAAGACGATCTGCATTTGCCGTCGCAGGGGCCTCAACGCCTTGCTGCTAAAAGTATCGATTCCCGTCCCTTGGAATTGGACCGCTCCTTCGCTGGATATCAAACGTAATAGGGCCAGGCCCAATGTGGTTTTGCCGGAACCGCTTTCGCCCACTACGCCGACTGTGTGCCCTTCGCGCACCTCCAACGAAACCTCGTCTACGGCGCGAATGTGATCCACCGTGCGCCGGAATATTCCACTCTTGATAGGGAACCAGACACGCAAATTTTTTGCCGTCAGCACGGTCTTGGCCTCATCGGGGCGCCCAGCCGGTTTTCTATCAGGTTCGGATCTCAGCAAATGCATCGTGTAGGGGTGTTGCGGATGGTGAAATAGATCGTCCGTGACTGCTTGTTCCACGATCTCGCCACCGGTCATGACAACCACCCGGTCTGCCATACGGCGGACGATGCCCAGGTTATGGGTGATCAAAATCATGCCCATGCCCAGTTTGGTCTGGAGTTCCTTTAGCAGGTCCAGGATTTGTGCCTGAATGGTGACGTCCAGGGCTGTGGTGGGCTCGTCCGCAATCAGTATGTCCGGTTCGTTGGCGAGGGCCATAGCAATCATGACGCGTTGCCGTTGCCCGCCTGATAGTTGATGCGGGTAGGATTTCAGGCGCTTTTCCGGTTCCTGAATGCCCACCAGATGAAGCAGCTCCAGTACGCGGCTTCGCGATTGACCAGCAGTCATTTTCTTGTGCAAGGACAGCACTTCGCCAATCTGGGTTTCCACCACGTGCAGAGGGTTCAGGGCAGTCATGGGTTCCTGAAAAATCATGGAAATATTGTTGCCGCGGGCATGGCGCATGGTTGCCTTGTTGGCACCTATTAGCTCCGTACCCCGATAATCAATCGACCCTGACGGATGACTGGCCGTCGGGTAGGGCAATAATTGCAGGACGGACAGGGCGGTGACGGATTTACCGGAACCGCTTTCTCCAACTATGGCAAGAGTTTCACCCGGACTTAGATCGAAGGAAACATTCTTGACCGCATGCGCTTGGCTGCCTTCGATGTGGAAATCCACGGACAGATCTCGAACTTTCAGAATTGGCTCGCTCATGCGGTTTGTTCTGCTGCGACGGCTCCCGCCGCCGCACTCTTGCGTGGGTCAAAGGCGTCGCGAACCGCCTCGAAGATAAAGATTAGCAGCGTCAACATGGTCGACAGCATGATAAAGGCGGTAATGCCTAACCAGGGCGCCTGTAAATTAGCCTTGCCCTGTTGCAGCATTTCGCCCAGGGAGGGCGAGCCGGGTGGCAGGCCAAAGCCCAGGAAGTCCAACGCCGTCAAGGTGGTGATGGAGCCGGATAGGATAAACGGCAGAAAGGTCAGTGATGCGACCGTGGCGTTGGGCAAGACGTGACGGTACATGATCATGGCGTCCGACAGGCCGAGGGCACGGGCGGCACGGACATAGTCGAAATTCCGGGCACGCAGAAATTCTGCCCGCACCACGCCCACTAGGCTCATCCAGGAAAACACCAGCATTATGCCCAAAAGCCACCAGAAATTCGGTTCTACGAAGCTGGCCAGGATTATCAGCAAGTACAGGGTGGGTAGGCCTGACCAGACCTCGATAAAGCGCTGAAACAACAGGTCGGTCCAGCCGCCGAAATAGCCCTGCACTGCCCCGGCCATGACCCCGATTATGGACGAAAAGATGGTCAAGATCAGGCCGAATAGCACGGAAATGCGGAACCCATAAATTAGGCGTGCTACCACGTCCCGTCCCTGATCGTCCGTGCCTAGCCAATTGTCGGCCGATGGCGGAGCTGGCGCCGGGACTGGCAGGTCATAATTGATAGTTCTGTAACTGTATCGGATCAGCGGCCAAAGGGTCCAGCCATCGGCCTTGGCTATCAGCTCCATAACAAAGGGGTCGCGATAATCCGCTTCGGTCTCGAACTCGCCACCGAAAGTTGTTTCGGGGTAGGCAACAAACACGGGTGTGTACATCTCGCCTTTGAAACCGATCAGCAATGGTTTGTCGTTGGCAATCAATTCAGCAAACAGGGCGAGGACCAACAGGAACAGGAAGATCCAAAGGGACCAATAGCCCCTTTTATTAGCCTGAAAGTTCCGCAAACGGCGGTGGGTAAGGGGCGTAATGGGCCGGCCCAGAAATTTATCCCCCGCCACCGCCTAGACCTCGCGGCTTTCAAAATCGATGCGGGGATCGATGATCATGTACATCAAATCACCAATCAGGTTCAGAATTAGCCCCATAAGTGTGAAAACGTACAAGGTCCCAAGGACCACAGGATAATCCCGGTTCAGCGCTGCCTCGAATCCCAGCAAACCCAGGCCATCGAGCGAGAAAATCACCTCGATCAACAACGATCCGGTGAACAACACGCCGATAAAAGCTGAGGGAAAGCCTGCCACCACGATCAACATGGCGTTGCGGAAGACATGGCCGTACAGAACGCGACGTTCGCTCAAGCCCTTAGCCCGGGCAGTGACCACGTAGTGTTTGTTAATTTCGTCAAGAAAGGAATTCTTGGTCAGCATGGTCAAGGTGGCAAAACCGCCGATGGCCATGGCAGTAATGGGTAGCGCCATATGCCAAAAATAGTCGGCAATCTTGGCTGGCCAGCTCATGTCGTCCCAGCCTTCCGAGGTGAGGCCGCGCAGAGGGAAGATGTCCCAGAACGAACCTCCCGCGAACAGAACAATCAGCAGGACTGCGAAAAGGAAGCCCGGTATGGCGTAGCCGACGATTATTGCGGTGGAGGACCAGATATCAAACCGGGTGCCGTCCCGAACCGCCTTGGCAATGCCCAAGGGGATGCAGATCAAATATGTAAGCAGGGTGGTCCAGATACCCAGTGAAATTGAGACGGGCATTTTTTCGATGACTAGGCTAATCACTGCACGATCCCGAAAGAAGCTCTCGCCAAAATCAAATTGTAGGTAGTTCCAAATCAATAGGAAGAACCGTTCATGGGCAGGCTTGTCCAAACCGAATTGCTGTTCTAGATCCTTAATCAGCTCAGGATCCAGCCCCTGTGCACCGCGATATTTGGACGTTACGGCCGCGGCCGCGCCTTGAGTGGCGGCCTGCTGTTCTCGGCTAATTTCGGCCCCACCACTACCCGCGACACGGCTAGTTGCTTCCACCGCCGTCCCAGTGAGTTGGGCGATCACCTGCTCCACCGGTCCGCCAGGTAGAAATTGCAAGACGATGAAATTCAACAACATGATGCCGAACAACGTTGGGATCATCAGCAGCAGGCGGCGGATGATATAGGCAATCATGGCTTATTCCCGGCCTAGGTCGGCGGCTTTTGCCGGGTTCCACCACCAAGTATCCAGGACGCCGCGGGCATATTTGGGCTTGATGGCCGGGCGGCCAAATAGATCCCAATAGGCGATGGTGTGTGATGCCTTGAACCATTGTGGTACCAGATTGTGGGTCCACATAATAACCCGGTCCAGGGCATGCGTGGCATGGCGCAATTCATCACGGCTTTTTGCGGCAATGATTTTTTCGATCAGATCGTCCACCGCCGGGCTTTTCAGGCCGGTGTAATTGCGTCCACCCTGCATGTCGGCTGTCTTGGAGCCCCATGCATTGCGTAGGGCAAGGCCCGGCGTCAGAGAGGATGAATTGCGGAAGGTAGTGATATCGAAATCAAAATTTTGGACGCGGCGTTGATATTGCGCTGGTTCCACGAGGCGGAAACGGGCTGTGATGCCCAATTTCTCAAGATTGCGCACATAAGGCATCACAATTCGTTCGAATAACTTGCTATACGATAGAAATTCAATCTCGAACGGTTGGCCCTTTCTGTTTACCAGCTTGCCGTTCTTGATGGTCCAGCCCGCGGCTGTCAGTAAATTCCTGGCCATGCGTAGCTCTCGTCGGATATTGCCAGAGCCGTTAGTTTTCGGGGCCCGGTACACGGGGCCATATGCTTCCGCTGGCAAGTCCTTACGCCAAGGCTGTAGCAAGGCTAATTCCGGGCCTTGCGGCGTGCCGGTGGCTTCCATGTCGGAATTCTGAAAGATGCTGTAGGTGCGTTTGTACAAACCATAAAACAGATTCTTGTTGGTCCATTCAAAATCAAATACCAGTCCGATCGCCCGGCGTACCCGCCGGTCGGCAAATTTGGCTTTGCGAGTATTGATGAAAAAGGCCTGGAATCCGGAAGGATTATCATCGGGCATTACTTCCTTGATCAACCGACCGTCTTTCACCGCCGGCACATTGTCGTATTTGGTTGCCCAGTTTCGGGAAGTAAAATCTTCCCGGAAATCCAGCTTGCCGGCAAACAAAGCCTGCAATCCGATATCCCGATCGCGGTAATAATCCCAGGTGATGCGGCGAAAATTGTAGCGTCCGCGATAGACCGCCAGACCCTTACCCCAATGATTATCAGCAAGAACATAGGTGATGGAACGGCCCGGATCCACCTTGTCCACTCTGTAGGGGCCACTACCCAGGGGTGGGGTCATGGTGGTTTTCGTGAAATCGTGCTGCAGGTACCATGCCTTGGAGATAATAGGCATGCTAGCGGCCGTGGCTGGCAGGTCACGGGTCAGGACACCCTTGGCGAAATTGAAACGGATTTTGCGATGGGTCAGCACCTTGGTCCCGGTGATATCCTTGAACAGAACGCGAAAAGCCGGATGACCCTGTTCCTTTAGTGTCTTGAATGAAAAGGCAATATCCTCTGCCGTTATCTCGCTGCCGTCATGCCAGCGCGCCCGCGGCCGAATAGTAAAGGTGATCGACTGCCGGTTATCGGGAATTACAACACCACTGGCGATAAGACCATAAAAGGAATCCTCTTCATCGCCGGATGCTGTCATCAGTGTCTCGAATGTCAGTAACCGGCCGTCCACCCCAAACGGGTTGCTGCCTGCGGCCCACCGGCCTTTCAGAATAAAAGGATTTAAACTATCGAAATTTCCATTGTACCAAAGACGCAAGTGCCCGCCTTTCGGAGCGTTGGGGTCGACATAGTCGAAATGCGAGAATTCAGGGCCATAATTCAGTTTGCCAAGGATGGAGAAGCCATGTTGCGGTTTGGAGGCGGCTTGTTCAAACCAGCCTAGAAACAACAACAGAAATAACGCGAGACGAATCATGGGCGGATGATAGCAGATCGATATCACTTCCGCCCCTTCAGGGCCGCTTGAAGGGTCTCGTCCTTTGCTTCGTCGACCCACCAAGTATCGGAGAATCCAAGCCCGTATTTAGGTTTGATAGCCGGACGTGAAAACCGGTTCCAATAAGCGATCCGATAACTGTTGATGTGCCAATTGGGGATGACGAAATGGTTCCATAACAGCACGCGATCCAAGGCGCGAGTGGCGGCAACCAATTCCCCGCGGCTGCTGGCAAAAATAATTTGGTCGATTAGTTTGTCGATTGCTGGGTCCTTAATGCCGATGTAGTTTCGGCTGCCGGGTCGGTCGGCGGCTGCGGATCCCCAAAAATCCCGCTGTTCATTTCCTGGTGAAAGGGATTGTCCCCAACTGCCCACTATGACATCGAAATCGAAATTCCGAATTCGGTTAATGTATTGCGAGGTGTCCACAACACGAACTTCGACCTTGATGCCCAGCCGTTCCATGGCCCGTTGGATGGGCGCAACAATTCGCGCGAAACCCTGGTTAACTAGTAGGAATTCCAGCGCCATGACTTCGCTGGTCTCGTTGTTGGTCAATTTACCGTCTTTCACAAACCAGCCCGCCGTTTCCAATAACCGCTTAGCCTGGCGCAGTTGGCGCCGCGATCTACCTGATCCATCTGTTTCGGGCAGCTTAAATTCCTTTGTGAACGTCTCGGCAGGAATTTGGCCTCTCAATGGCTCCAGAAACTTCAATTCCGCCCCGGTGGGTATTTTGGTCGCTGCCAGTTCGGAATTCGAAAAGTAACTTCGGGTTCGTGTGTATTGGCCAAAAAACAGGTTTTTGTTCGCCCATTCAAAATCAAATGTCAGGGCAAGGGCCTCACGAACTCGACGATTCTGAAACTTTGACTTGCGAACGTTGAAGGCGAAGGACTGCATGCCGGTGGGATTATTGTTCGCTAGGGTTTCCCTGATTACTTTACCTTTCGCAATGGCTGGAAAATTGTATTGGGTGGCCCAGACCTTGGCTGTATTTTCTTGGCGAAAATCGAAGGCGTTGGCCTTGAAGGCCTCAAGAGCCACGGTGGGGTCCCGATAATATTCAAAACGGATTGCGTCAAAGTTGTATCGGCCCTTGTTGACGCCAAGATTCCTGCCCCAGTAATCTGCTACCCGTTCGAAGGTGATGCTACGACCGGGATCGACCTTGCCAATTTTGTAGGGACCGCTGCCTAGGGGAGGCTCCAACGTAGTACGCTCAAAATCACGGCCTTGCCAGTGGTGTTTGGGTAATATCGGTAGCTGTCCGATAATCAGGGCCAGCTCGCGATTCTTCCGGCCCTTGAAGATAAATTTGACTTTGTGGGGGGATAAAACTTCGGCCTTTTCCACGTTGGCGTAGTAAAATCGGTAAAACGGCGCACCCTTTGATTTCAGGAGGTCCAGGCTGAAGGCGACATCGTCCGCCGTAACAGGCTTACCGTCGTGCCAGCGGGCCTGTTTCCGTAGCATGAAACTGACCGAGGACAGATCGTTTGCCACCAGGGCGCTTTCCACCAGCAAACCATATTCTGCGAAGGCTTCGTCGCGGGAAGATTCCATGAGTGTGTCATAAATTAGCCCCAATCCGGCAGCGGAACTGCCTTTGATGGTAAAGCTGTTGAGGGTATCGAAGGTGCCACGGGCTTCCATGCGCACTAGGCCGCCCTTGGGCGCGTTGGGATTGACATATTCAAAATGATTGAAGCCCAGCGGATACTTGAGTGCACCGAACATGGACATGCCATGGCGGCCCAAACTGTCGTTAGCGGCAGTTGCCGCCGGGCCAATGAACAGTAGTCCGATTGTGAGCAAAACCGCACGCATGTGTCATCTCCGGCTGTGTATTGGTTATTATGAAACGATGGCTTCTGAATGGTGCAAGATCAAGATCTTGGAGATTGATTCTGTTTATAAATTTGTCAATTCGACGTCGATTAACCTCGTAAAACCGCCAATGCTTTCGCGTGCAGGGCCGGGTTGGCGGCGGCCAAGATGTTGTCAATTTCGATCTGACCATCGAAACGCAGGTGACTGCCGTTCCAGTCCGTCACAACACCACCGGCGTTTTGGATGATGGGTACATGTGTGGCCACGTCCCATTCATGCACGTTGCCTTCCGTGACAATATCGACAAAGCCCGTGGCCAACATGGCGAAGGCATAGCAATCCGTACCCATGCGGGTCAGACCGGTCGCTTCAGACAGGCGTTCGAAACCCGCAATTTGATCGGAGCTATAATAGGACATGTCTGTTGTAAACAGCTTTGACCTTGACAGGTCTTCGTTCTTTGTCGTCGCTATGGACCGGCCATTCAGACTGGCCGTGCCGTCCATGGCGCCGACCCAACGCTCCCGGGCAATCGGCTGGTCCATGATACTTAGCACCGGCGCACCGTCCCGGGCCAGGGCGATTAACGTTCCGAATAGGGGTATGCCGCTAATGAACAACTTAGTGCCATCGATGGGGTCGAGATACCAATGCCATTCCCCGTCACCGGCGATTTCCGGAAACTCCTCGCCGCGAATGCCATGCCCAGGTGCTTCCGCCTCTATGATGGCCCGCATGGCCCTCTCGGCCTCTCGGTCAGCTATGGTTACGGGGCTTTCATCAGCCTTGGTTTCGATATTCAACTCGGTGCGGAAATAAGTACGGATGATTTCACCCGCGGCGTCCGCCAACCGATGGGCTATGGCCAAATAACAGCCGGACTCATCCATATTTCTTACTCTGCCGGCAGTGCGGGGGGTGAACCGTGCTTTGTAAGCATATAGGCGATTAAATTGGCTCGTTCCGCTGGTTTTTTGATGCCTTTGAAGGCCATCTTGGTGCCCGGCAAATTACCCTTGGGATCGGCTAAGAAAGAATCCAGGTCCTCGTAGTTCCATTCCCCACCCATCTCCTTCATGGCGGTGGAATATCTGAAGGAGTTGCCGCTCGCCTTTTTCTGGCCGATGATGCCAAATAGAGCCGGCCCAACCTTGTGTTTGCCGCCCTTGTCAAAGCTATGACAGGCCTTGCATTTCTTAGCAGCCTTTTCACCCTCGGCCGGATCAGCCGTGGCTAAAAGAGCCGCCAAACTGACGCTGGGCGCTGTACTCTTGGCAGCTGCGGTCGCCGTCTCAGCCTCTTCTTCGACGCCTTCGATGGCGATGGCGGTCTTGGTAGGCGCCGTCGGGTGGACAAGAAGTTTGGAAATCTCGTTGATAACTACGAGCAATAATACGGCACCAACAACAGCGCCAAATAGTTTAATCAGTTCATACATTGTCACGGCGGCAACCCCAATCGTGCCTGTGGAACCTCTTTCCCAATCGGGCGGCTCACCGTATAACATCGCCGCAACCCCTTGCCTA
>CAJWZI010000013.1 GCA_913049615.1 uncultured Alphaproteobacteria bacterium
CAACTGCATTTGGGAGGTAATGAAACTCCACCCAATCCCTTCCGAAATTCTTAGAGCTGCCAATAGGCGCGATTGTTGGGACGCTCGCCGTCCCGCCACAACCCCTTAATATCCGCGATCAACCCGCCGTCACGCACCAAATGCGACAAGTCTTTGGCATTTAGCGCCAAATAGGCGTCATGACGAACGGCGCCCACGATGGCGTCATATGGGCCCTGTCCCACCAGCGAGGGGATTAGTTCAAATCCATATAGCCGAGTGGTCTCTTCGCCATCCGCAATAGGGTCGTGCACCTCCACCCGGTGACCGCGTGATTTCAATCCAGCTATCACATCGACCACCTTTGTATTGCGCAGGTCGGGTACGTTCTCCTTAAAGGTCAGCCCCATAACCAGGATGCGCCCTGGCCCTGACATACGATCGTTAATACATCCCGCGATAAAATCGCCCATGGCATCGTTCAAGCGACGACCCGCCAAGATTATCTGCGGATCATGACCCAATTGTTGCGCCTGGTAGGCGAGGTAATATGGATCGACGCCAATGCAGTGTCCACCCACAAGCCCTGGTGAAAAGGGAAGAAAGTTCCACTTCGTACCTGCAGTTTCCAAAACGTCGTGGGCAGACAGTGATAGACGCTGGCAAATTGCGGCCACCTCGTTGACGAAGGCAATATTGATGTCGCGCTGAGCATTTTCGATGACTTTAGCAGCTTCAGCCGTCTTGATATCTAGCGCGCGAAAAACTCCCCCGCTAGTCACACGCCCATATAGATCAACCAAGCGATCAACAACCTCGTCTGTCTGACCGGCAACAACCTTGGCAATCTTGTCGATGGTATGTTCTCGATCGCCCGGATTAATGCGCTCGGGCGAGTAACCCAAAAAGAAATCCTGGCCACAAACCAGTCCCGAAGCTTCCGCCAGAGCAGGACCGCAAATTTCCTCGGTGACGCCGGGGTAAACTGTGCTTTCAAACACCACGATGTTTCCTGTCTTTAACACCGCCCCAATACCCGCACAAGCCGTCTTAACAAAACGCAGGTCCGGCTGGTTATCTTTGTCCACTGGGGTGGGCACCGTGACAATATAGATGTCCGCTGCTGCAATATCACCGCTATTGCCAGTAACCGTCAGTCGGCTGGCAACTAAATCTGACGTGGCAATTTCGCCGGTCCGGTCGTGGCCATCTCGCAACTCGCTGATCCGATCTTGATCCACGTCATATCCGATAGTTAGAAAATGCCGCGCCAGGGCCACGGCCAAGGGCAGGCCTACATAACCTAGGCCGATTACAGCAATTGGTGTTTTTTTGGAAAAATCAGCAGTCACGGGAAGCTAAGCTTTATCTTCTGTAATTTCGCCAACGGTCCAGCGAATGTGAGGCGCAATGGCGTCCGGTTTGGTTTCGCGTAGATTACAGACGAATCGATGATTGGCCAGATCACCGACCTTCATATGGATCGGTTCGCCGACGCCGCAATCGTTCCAATACTTCGCCCAGTGGTGCAAAGTTGGGGTCGGCAGTGAGGGCTCGAAACCATCTTCCAGCCCCCATTTTTGCTTGGCAAAATTGTGCGCTACCCACACGGCGTCGGCCTGAACCGAGAAGTGTGTGGCCGTGGGCAAGCCCGGATAACCATCGCCACCAAGAATCGGGATGTTCATTGCGCGAGAGCCTAACATTCATCACTGTGAATTGCGGGGCGGGAGTAACATCAACACTCCGCCCTGACAAGAGTGTCCGAGTACTCGCAAGGACCTGTGCGTGTGGTGGGAACATAGGTTATAAGCGCCCATGTCTTGGAGCTTCATCATCATGCTTGGCATAGCGGCTGCTGCTGTGACCGTTCTGGCCACGGGCCTGGTACTTTGGCAGTTGCGGGCCCGCCAGATCCTGGATCACCCAAACGAGCGTTCCAGTCATGACCGCGCCGTGCCGCGCGGCGGTGGCATAGCCGTCATGGCGACCTTGACAGTCGGCTGGTGTCTGCTGACTTGGTGGCAGGGCGAGTCGCCGGAAATGGCCATCATCGCACTACTCGCAATCGCTTTGGCGGGATTTTCCTTTCTCGACGATCTGAAAGGACTCCCTGCTGTTAGCCGCTTGGTTCTGCAGGCCCTGACCGTGGCGGTAGGTTGTACGCTGTTACCACAAGAGCCCGTTTTCCAGGGGATTTTTCCGCCAATTGCTGATCAAGTGGCTACGTGGTTTTGCTGGCTATGGTTTATCAATTTGTTCAACTTCATGGACGGCGTAGACGGCATTTCTGCTGTTGAAGCGAGTTGTATCGGCATAGGCATAGCCTTGATAACGGCTGGGAATGGACCTGGTGCGCATTTGGCGGCCTCCGCTGCTATAGCCGCCGGCGCGGCGATCGGCTTCGGTATTTGGAACTGGCACCCGGCGAAAATATTTCTGGGCGATGTTGGCAGCGTGGGTCTAGGATTTGTATTAGGCTGGCTATTGCTGTCCCTCGCAGCGTCCGGCCAATGGCTTCCCGCGCTTATATTACCCCTTTACTATCTTTCCGATGCCACCTGGACCCTATTGCGGCGCCTGCTGCGAGGCGAAAAATTCTGGCAGGCCCATCGATGCCATTTTTACCAATACGCGGTTCGGCAAAGTGGCAATCACGGTCTTATCGCGCTGTTGGTTTTATGCTGCAACCTGGTCCTGATCACCGCGACCGTCTGGGCCGCCCTTTGGGACGGCGGTTGGCTAGCCCTGGTGTTAGCCAGTGTCGCGGTCCTTCTTTTGCTATACAATTTTGCCACCATGAAGACACCTGAATCATCTTCCGTAAAAAAAACGGATGGATTGGACGGATCGTGAGCTGGCTACGGCGCATCAACAAGCGGATCGCTACGGTTGCTACTCATGACGTGTTCATGGCTATGCTGTCGTTCGAGTTATCAGTCTGGTTCCGATACCAAACCTACGGCAAACCCCAGGAATTTTTTTTCCTGTGGCACGGCACGGTTATCTTCACCGTGGTCTGTTTCCTGGTTTTTTGGCGGATGGGTTTATACCGTGGAATTTGGCACTATGCCTCCTTGTCGGACGTCATCGCCATCATCAAGGCAGTGACCTTGGCAATTTTGATCTTTCTGCCCGTGATGTTTGTCATGGACCGCCTGGCCAACTTCCCGCGCAGCGCCATGTTCTTGAACTGGCCTCTGTTAGTGTGCCTTTTAATGGCCCCGCGCCTTCTTTATCGATTTTCGAAGGATGGCGACTTGCGTGCAGTATTTGAGCATACCAATGACGGTCGGGTGCCAGTGCTGTTGATCGGCGCCGGTGACGAGGCCGAGACCTTTATTCGCGGCCTAGCGCGAGACCGCCAAGCGGGCTATCGAGTTGTTGGCATTGTCGATCACAAGGACAGCCGCATTGGTCGCGATATTCGTGGCATTACCGTCCTGGGCGGGCTGGATCAGGTGGAGGATATCGTCAAGAATTTAACCAGGAAAGGACGAAAGCCCCAGCGCATGGTCATCACCTGGTCCAAGTTGGATGGCCCATCCATCGGCAAGCTACTGGAGCAGGCTGAGGCCTTGGGCCTGACCCTATCCCGCATGCCTCGCATGACTGAATTTCAGAGCAGCACCGACAAGACACGACTGGAAGTCCAACCAGTGGAGGTCGCGGACCTTTTGGGCCGACCGCAACAGGTTTTGGACCAGGATGCTATGCGGGCATTAATTGCGGGCCGGCGGATATTGATAACCGGCGCAGGTGGTACCATCGGATCCGAATTGGCGCGCCAGGTCGCTACCCACGGACCGACGCACATTTCCCTGTTGGATAATGGTGAACTTGCTCTCTACCGTATTGACCTGGAATTTGACGAAAACTGGCCGAATTTGTCCCGCAGTACCATCCTTGGAGATGTGCGCGACGGCACACGCCTGGCGACTGTCTTTCAGCGCGAACAACCAGATCTAGTTTTCCATGCTGCCGCGTTCAAGCATGTGCCTATGGTGGAAGAGAACCCCAATGAAGGGGTGCTGACCAACGTCATGGGCACGGCCAACGTAGCCCGCGCCTGTCTGGCGTCAGAAGTTGCTGTGATGGTGCAGATTTCCACGGACAAGGCTGTCAATCCGACTTCTATAATGGGCGCCACAAAACGCATCGCCGAGATGATTTGCCAAGGGCTGAGCCTGACATCCGCGAGCTGTCGCTTTGTTACCGTACGTTTTGGTAATGTACTGGGTTCTACAGGTTCCGTTGTGCCCCTATTCCAACGCCAACTCGCCCGTGGCGGCCCGTTGACGGTCACGGACCGGGACGTCACGCGCTATTTCATGACCGCGCGTGAGGCGGTGGAACTAGTCCTGCAGGCCACCGCCGCCACTCCCAGGGACGTTGAAAGCGGCAAAATCTTCGTCTTGGACATGGGCCAACCAGTGCGTATTCTGGACCTTGCCCGGCAGATGATCCGGCTGGCAGGATTCACGCCGGACGTAGATATCCCAATAACCTTCACGGGCCTGCGCCCTGGTGAGAAACTGTATGAAGAAATGTTGCATGACGGCGAGGCGCCCCAACCAACTAACCTAGAGGGCGTCAATTTGGCTTCCCCGAGGGTTATCGACTATGAATTGTTGAGTGACCAAGTGGATAAACTGTCACGAGCGGCCAAGTCGCGTGATACCGCACAAACCATAGCCCTGATTCGCTATCTCGTTCCCGAATTGCAAAATGGCGGCTACAACGTCATGAAGGAAACTACTGTCGCGCAAGCAGAATAGTCTGTCCGCTTTGGCACCAAAGACGCTCATGCTATAGCGCCGGAAAAATAATTCGAACTGTAATCAGGAGTGAACCACGATGGCTGCAGAGATAGGCGATTTGGTTGTTATCAAACGTGCCTTGATCTCTGTTTCGGACAAATGCGGCCTGGAAGCGTTGGCCCATGCCCTGGTGGATCATGGGGTGGAGATCCTGTCCACCGGAGGCACTGCCCGCGCCTTGGCTAACTCCGGCGTGCCGGCGAAGGAAGTCAGCGACTATACCGGTTTTCCTGAAATGATGGACGGTCGGGTTAAGACCTTGCACCCAAAGGTTCACGGTGGTCTTTTAGCTTTACGCGACAATCCGGATCATACTCAATCCATGGTCGACCACAACATCGGCGTCATTGATCTGTTAGTTGTGAACCTTTATCCGTTTGAGGAAACCGTGGCTAAAGGCTCGGATTTCGCCACCTGCATCGAAAATATCGATATCGGCGGCCCAGCTATGATCCGCTCCGCTGCCAAGAACCACGCCTCTGTGACGGTATCTACTGATCCCAGCGATTATCCGGCAATCATAGAGGCCATGGCGCAACACAACGGCGCCACATACGGTGAACTGCGTCAATCCCTCGCGGCTAAGGCCTACGCCCGGACGGGCAGCTATGACGGCAAAATCGCCGCCTGGTTTTCGGCCCAGCGAGGCGAGCAATTTCCCGACCGCCTCGTGGTCACTGCAAGGAAGCAAGATGTATTACGTTACGGTGAGAACCCCCACCAGACAGCAGCCTTCTATACCACCGGCGAACCCCGACCAGGCGTCGCCACGGCCCGTCAGTTGCAGGGCAAGGAGCTGAGTTACAACAATTTGAATGACACGGACGCTGCCTTTGAATTGATGGGTGAATTCGACCCAATAGAAGCAGCGGTGGCTATCATTAAGCATGCCAACCCCTGCGGCGTGGCAGTCGGTACTGACGTACTAAACGCTTACAAAAAGGCCCTGCGTTGCGATCCGGTCAGCGCATTCGGTGGCATCATCGCCACAAATCGTCCTTTGGACGCGGCTGCTGCCTCGGCCATGATAGAAATATTCACTGAAGTTATCATTGCCCCAGACGCCGACGAAGAAGCTATCGCAGTCATCGCCGCAAAAAAAAATCTACGCCTATTGTTGACCGGTGGCCTACCCGACGCTAACGCCACTGGCACTACGTTAAAAAATCTATCGGGCGGCTACCTGCTGCAATCCCGCGACAACGGCTGTATCAGCCGCGATGATGTGGAGGTGGTTAGCGACCGGCCACCAAATGATCGGGAAATGTTGGATCTATTGCTAGCTTTCCGCATCTGCAAGCACGTGAAGTCTAATGCTATTATCTATGTCAAGGATGGCGCCACAGTGGGCATCGGTGCAGGACAAATGAGCCGGGTGGACAGCGCCCGCATCGCTGCTCGCAAGTCAGAGGATGCCGCAAAAGAAGCAGGACTGTCTGAGCCAATGACCAATGGCTCCGTGGTGGCTTCAGACGCATTCTTTCCGTTTGCGGACGGCCTTTTGGCAGCTGCCGATGCCGGTGCAACAGCAGTAATTCAACCTGGTGGCTCCATGCGCGATGACGAGGTCATTGCGGCCGCTAACGAAGCAGGCCTGGCAATGGTCCTGACCGGCATGCGCCACTTCCGTCATTGATGCATTGTAGGTATGAAAAATTCCTTTATCAGCCGTGCCGCCGGTGGCGGCCAAATAAGGGGCTATTGAAGTCAACGTGCTAAAGATGGAGGAAGCGGATCCGCCCATAAATATGGATCTCTATACAGCAACTTGAGAGCGTTCTTCCCGCACCAGCAACATAAGCAGCAGGCCTAATATTAAGAATACCAAAATGACCGCCACTCCGTACCGCTGGCTTTGCGCAAATCCAGTTATGCCGGCAACAGCAAATGGGGCGATAAAGGCCGTGGCCTTCCCACTCAACGCATAGAGACCGTAAAATTCGCCAATTTTCTCAACTGGCGCCAAACGGGAAATCATCGTCCGTGAAGCAGCCTGTGCCGGTCCGCCAAAAACGCCTATCATTATGCCGAAGAGCAGGAATAATTGTTCTGAAAGAGTCGTAAACATGCCTTCTTCTGGCGCGTTTTGGGCATAATGAATAAAAAACAACACCGTGTCCCTCCGGTTGTCGGTACCCAGTCCTTCAACGGCGATAGAAACTACTCCTAAAGTAGCAATGATGAGGCCAACTACCGCGAAGAGGATGGTCCGTTTCGAGCCAATCCTGTCGTCAAGCCAGCCACCAGCCACGGCACCCACAGCAGCGAAGATGGTCAGGATGATGCCAAAAATTCCTAGATTGGTCGTTGTCCAACCGAAACTTCCTGCAGCATAAATGCCGCCGAATGCAAATACGGCGGACAGACCATCGAAATAGGCCATGCGCGCCAACAGAAACAGCATGACATTGCGATAGTGGCGCACCTCCCGCAAGGTGCCAACCAGATGACGCAAGCCCTTGCGCGCCGCCTGTCGCCGGCCGATGCCACTGGGCGCTGCGTCCGGCGTGAATAGCAGCAGAGGCAGCACAAAGATAATCATCCAAACCGCCGAAAACGGACCGACCACACGATCATGTTCGTGACTTGCCTTGTCCAGACCGAACAAGGGCACATCGGGCAGGCTGAAACCGCCCAAAATAAACCCCAATGAGATCAATCCACCCAGATATCCCAGGGCCCAGGCCCGCCCCGACAGGCGGCCCAAACGGGATCGAGCCGCAAGTCCCGGCAACATGGCGTTGTTGAAAACGGTGGCGAATTCCGCCCCCAGGCTAGCCATCACAACAAGTCCGATGATCCAAACCAGATCCCCGCCTGAGGCGCCCGGCATAGCCAGCCACAGTCCTGCGCATGCGGCGACGCAAATCAACTGAAAACAGACAATCCACGGCTTGCGCGGTCCGGCAGCATCAGCTATGGCACCCATCACGGGGCTCAACAGTGCGATGCAGAGCCCAGCGATTGCCTGACCGTAGCCCCACAATTCCTGGCCCCGCACGGCATCGCCAACTACGTGCAAGGTAAAATATGGGGCGAAAATGAAGGTAGTAACGAGAGTGAAATAGGGCTGGTTGGCCCAGTCGAACAAAGCCCAACTAAACTGACCCAGTCGTGATGCTGGCACAGTACCAGTAATGGTCACGCTGTCATCGCCATCCGAAACTGTGAGTGCCATTCAAGCGCTCTCCCAACTGAGCTACAACTTCATCACCAGACCCGCCATAGAAATTCAGCAGATTTCCTCGACCCATCCCTTAAATCATGGCTCCCATCACGATTTGGGTTGAGCCTAAATTATAGCACATACAGGTATCTTGCCGTGACCGTATTGTTAGTAAAACACCGTCTTCAATCCAATAATTTAGGAAGTAATTAGCAAATTGCGGCGGCCCGCTAAGTCAGCACGGTCCCTGGCAATATAGCTGTACCACGTAGGAAGTCCTCTGCCCCCATGGCCTCCTTACCGGGTCGCTGCAAACGGAGCAGTCGGAGGCTTCCATTCCCACACGATACTAAAAGTTGATCATCCAAAACTGTGCCTGGCGGTCGCTTTGTGTTTTCGGCCAAGGGTTCTGCCAAAAGGATCTTAATCCGCTCGTCTTTCCATTGGCACCACATGCCGGGTAAGGGCGAAACGCTACGAATTAGGCGATCGAGTTCTACCGACGACAGGCGCCATTCAATGCGCGCGTCAACCTTTTCAATTTTGCTCGCGTAAGTAATGCCCGTTTCTGGCTGGGCCTTTGCCGTTAAGGTTCCTGCACCCACACCACGTAGGGCCTCCAGCATCAGCGGCGCCCCCAACGCGGCCAAGTCGTCATGTAAATCACCCGCCGTGTCAGTGGGGCAAATTTTTCGCTCGATCCGCAACAATTCCGGGCCCGTGTCAAGCCCTTTATCCATAAGCATAATACAGACACCTGTGACATCATCGCCGGCCATGATGGCTCGCTGAATGGGCGCCGCACCTCGCCAGCGGGGTAATAGCGAGCCATGTAAGTTAAAACATCCCAAGCGCGGCGCTGTTAGGATCGGTTTGGGCAGAATTAATCCATAAGCGACGACCACCGCCACATCCGCGCCTAGGTCCGCAAATTCTCCCTGTACTTCGCCACCTTTCAGGCTGACGGGCGTATAAACAGGAATATTATTATTCTCGGCTGCTTGATGAACGGCCGAGGGGCGCAACCTTTTGCCCCGCCCGGCCTGACGCGGCGGCTGTGTATATACAGCGATGACATCGAAGTCTGGTGCCGCCATTAGAGCCTGCAGCGTCGGCACGGCGAAATCCGGCGTACCGAGAAACACCGCGCTTAAGTTCACCATCAGTCGTTAACCTTTTGCCGCCGCGCCTTTTCCAACTTGCGCAGGATCATGCTGCGTTTCACAGCTGACAGGTGGTCCACAAACAGCCGCCCCAGCAAATGATCCATCTCATGCTGAATACACCGTGACAGGAGGCCGTCGGCCCGAATTTGCTGTTGCGCTCCGTCATAATCAAGATAATCCAGGACAATAGCTTCGGGCCGCGGCAAATCGGCGAACTGGTCAGGTAGGGACAAACAACCTTCGCTAAAAGTCTGAACCTCATTGGAATATTCTATGATTTTTGGATTCGCTAGGAACAACGGCGCATTATCCTCATCGTCACGGCTAACATCCACGGTGATCAGGCACTTTGGCACGCCCACTTGAACGGCAGACAGACCGATGCCTGGCGCTGCGTGCATAGTTTCCAGCATGTCGTCGAGTAATTTACGAACATCATCGTCAACCACTTCGACCGGTGTCGATTTTACCTTCAACCGTCGGTCTGGTGCGGTGATAATGGGCAAGACAGCCATGATTCGTTTGCTGCTGTTTGGATCATCAGGTCAGAATTCGGCCCTTTAGGTAATATGCCCTCGAAACCAGGTCAAGTTCGACCAGGCAGAAAATTTGAAAGGATCGCGGCATGGATATTCTGATAGGCGCCCTGGCCACCGCCACATTGATGTTGATTGCCGTTGCTATGGCCTTTTTGCTGTGGCAAAGGCGGAGGCCCAGCCCAAATTCCGAGAGCTTAGACACCCTGGCCGCCACAGCGGCGTCGCTGGTCACGGCGCAGGCTGACTTGGGTGGGCGACTGAGTCAGATGTCAGAACAATCGGCCGCGGAGCGGGCGGAACTGCTGCGCACTTTGCAGGAACGCCTGGATGGGGTTAGCAAACGCATGGGCGAAAGCCTGGAGAAATCAGCGACGAAGACCGCATCCTCCCTCGGCGAATTGGGCAAGCACCTGAACGTGATCGACCAGGCGCAAAAGAACATCTCTGACCTGGCAGGCCAAGTTGTCGGACTGCAGGATATTCTCGACAACAAACAGACCCGCGGAGCATTTGGCGAAGTTCAGTTGGAAAATCTAGTGACCTCAATTCTACCCCCTTCTGCCTATGATTTTCAGGCTTCACTGTCCAACCAGCGGCGGGTCGACTGTCTGATCCAACTGCCCCAACCACCGGGACCTATCGCCGTTGACGCCAAATTCCCGTTGGAAAGCTATCATGCCCTGCGCAATGCCGAAGACGACACTCAGTTGAAGGCGGCACAACGCGCCTTCCGCACGGCAATCCGTAAACACGTCAAGGATATCCAGGAACGTTATATTCTGCCCGGCGAAACTGCAGACAGCGCCTTGATGTTTTTGCCGTCCGAGGCGGTTTATGCGGAACTGCACGCCAATTTCCCTGAAACTGTTGAACAGTCTTACCGCGCCCGCGTTTGGATCGTATCGCCGACCACCCTGATGGCCACCCTGAACACAGTGCGTGCGGTGCTAAAGGATGCCCGCATGAGGGAGCAGGCCGGCGTAATTCAGACCGAAGTGCAGAAGTTGCTGGACGATGTGAGACGTCTGGACGACCGCACCCAAAAACTACAAAGCCATTTCGGTCAGGCTGGCAAGGATCTAGAGCTAATCGCCACCTCAACAAAGAAGATCACACACCGTGCAGAGAAAATTGAGGACGTTCAGTTGGCGGAGACGGAGGCTGATGTGCTTGAACCGGCATCCCAAGAACAAGACCGGCAAAGTGCGGACATTGTCGATTTACCGAAGCGAGGGGCCTAACTAAACCTCTGTGAAACCACCATCATGTTCGTCCACTAGGACAAGGGTGAGGGTATTAATAACCACGCCCTCGAAGTGTTCACGAATTGCACCCCGCCCGGCACAGGGCTAACGTACGCCGTACGGGGCGGCGCATTAGGGTGCCGACAGAACCCCGAAAAGGGGTAACGCGTCATGACTGAGGCCATTCGACCATTCCAGCTGTCCATTCCCGAAAGTGATTTGGAAGATTTGCGCCGCCGCCTGACCGTCACCCGATGGCCCGACGCGGAGACCCCCGACGATTGGAGCCAGGGCATTCCCTTGTCATATATGCAGGAGATTTGCCGGTATTGGGCCAACGACTACGACTGGCGGCCCTGTGAAGAGTTGCTGAACGGATGGGAGCAGTTCCAGACAGTGATTGACGGTGTGGATATTCATTTTCTGCACGTCAAATCGCCACATTCGGAGGCCTTGCCTCTACTGATCACCCATGGCTGGCCTGGTTCCGTGCTGGAATTTCGCCATGTAATCGGCCCGCTGACGGACCCCGTTGCGCACGGCGGAAAAGCGGAGGATGCCTTTCATGTCATTGCACCGTCGCTGCCGGGCTATGGCTATTCGGGCAAACCCTCCTCGCCAGGTTGGTCAGTCAACAAAATCGCCGATGCCTGGGGTCAGTTGATGGCCCGCTTAGGGTACGATAAATATGTCGCCCAGGGGGGCGACTGGGGCAGCATTATTACCCGACAAGTGGGCGTGAGAGACGACACCCATTGCATCGGCATCCACCTGAACATGATTTCTGTCCGGCCTGATCCTGACACCATGGGCGATTTGACGGAATTCGAGAAAAAGGCCCTGGCGTCCGCGAAACACTATAAAGATTGGGATTCCGGCTATTCTAAGCAGCAATCCACGCGACCCCAGACTTTGGGATACGCTCTGGCTGACAGCCCACTGGGACAAGCAGCCTGGATTATTGAGAAATTCTGGGCTTGGACCGACTGTGACGGACATCCCGAAAACGCAATCCGGCGGGATGATATGCTGGATAATGTCATGGTTTACTGGTTGACGAATTCAGCTGCCTCATCCGCTCGCTTGTATTGGGAAAGCTTCGGCAAAATACGCCACGATACCGTCAAGGTACCTGTAGGCTGCAGCCTGTTCCCGAAGGAGATTTTTTCCGCCTCGCGCCGCTGGTCGGAAAAGACATTCGAGAACATTGTCCACTGGAATGAATTGGACAAAGGCGGGCATTTCGCGGCCATGGAACAGCCCGAGATATTTGTCGACGAATTACGCACCTGCTTTCGGGCAGTTCGTTAGCAGCCAGCATGGCGCCGACCAAGTCTTCGGCCTCGGTGCCGGTGATCATACCGGCGATATTGATCATGGCATCGGGCACGTCGATCCTATCGACGGACCTATACGCTCCATCTTTACCTCATTTGCAGGATGCCTACGGGACAGACGCCGGTCGGGTACAATTGACCATGACCCTGAATTTGGTTGCCTATGCCGTGGCACAGCTATTTTACGGCCCACTGTCGGATCGGATCGGCCGGCGCCCAGTGCTTCTGGCCGGCATGATCGGCTTCGCACTCGCCTCCATATTGTGCTCCGTCGCCGGGTCTATTGACACCTTGATTGCGGCTCGCATCCTCCAGGGTCTGACCGCCTGTGCCGAAGCGGTCGTCGGCTACGCAGTCATTCGGGAACTCTATGACGAAGCCGGCGCTGTCCGGGTTTTTGCCGCATATGGAATGGCGATTGCCTTGGCTCCGGCGGTGGGGCCAATTATCGGCGGACATATGCACGTTTGGTTCGGTTGGCGCTCCAATTTCGTACTGCTGACGGGCATCATCGTAGTGGTTATATTACTGGTATGGCGTCTATTGCCAGAGACCCTGGCCAAACCCGATCGGGGCGCCCTAAGCCCTCGCCGCCTGTTGGGGGGTTATTACACCCTGCTTACCGATGGGCCTTTCATGGCCTACACATTGATCATGTCCTTGGTCTTGGGCGGACTGTTCGCCATAATTGCCGCCTTCCCCTTCATCTTCATCGAACGCATGGGCATCCCAACGGAACACTATGGCTACTACTATGCCTTCGTCGTGCTCGCTTTCTTTTTCGGATCATTGGCCGTCAATCGGGTAGCCGACCGGTTCACATCGGATCAAATGCTCGTTGCAGGATTGGTTTTGGGCGTGTTAGGCCAACTGGCTCTCGTTGCGATAGTCGCCTTTGGGTGGGAGGACCCCATCGCGATGATAGCGACCCAATGCTTCTTTGCCTTTGGTCTGGGTCTGATATTCGCCACAGCGCCGGTTCGGGCTTTCGATGTCTGCCGCGCTGGACATGGCTATGCCGCCGCCATGCTAGGCGCCCTGCCCATGGCCGGAGGCGGCCTGAGTACGTTCTGCGTTGTCTTGACCCACAATGGCACAGCCTGGCCCATCACTATAATTTTGCTAACCAATAACACGATTGCTTGCGCGCTCTATCTCTTGGTCAAACCTTGGCGGGTCCGCCCCGGTAGCGCTTAGAAATTGTCGCCGACGCCAAAGCCGGTAATCCAGGGATCCAGGGGCAGCGCCGGTCAGAACACCTATATCTCACAACCCTACGGCCAAATCGGTGGCGTCCTTCGCATACCTGGCTAGCACCGTAAGATCGGTGAACATGGCAAGTCCAAGGTTTGGAAATTGGCCCTGAAACGCCGCTGTATCCTCCTCAAATATCCGTAAATCGTACTAGATTTAGAAACCGTGCAGAGTGTTGCCTTCATGTGGATCAATTCGCTCTGTTGCATATTTCAGACCGGTCGACGGGCGCCCAGGGCGGTGGCCAGGGTGCCGTCGTCCAGATAGTCCAGTTCACCGCCAACAGGGACGCCATGGGCCAGGCCAGAAATTTTTACGCTGCAATCTACCAGTTTTTCCGCCAGATAATGGGCTGTGGTCTGCCCGTCCACGGTAGCATTGGTCGCCAAAATCACCTCCTCCACCTGGCCCTCTCCGGCCCGGACCACCAGGCTTCCAACGTTGAGATCCTCCGGACCAATGCCGTCCATTGCCGACAATGTTCCTCCTAGGACGTGGTAGCGTCCGCGAAACACCCCGGCCCGCTCAAGCGCCCATAAATCGGCAACGCTCTCAACAACACAGATGACGCCCGGCTCACGGCGTTCATCCCGGCATATGGCACACGGTTGAAGGACGTCCAAATTGCCGCAATCGTTACAAGTCTGTACCAAGTCGGCTGCCTGGTTCATCGCCTCGGCTAGGGGCCGCAGCAGACTTTCCTTGCGGTCAATCAGGTGCAGAACGGCCCTTCGGGCCGAACGAGGGCCCAGGCCGGGCAGTTTCGCCAAAAGTTGAATCAACTGGTCAATCTGGACGCCGCTCATGGATAGGATGCTAATCTCCGCTGCCTAAAACGGCAATTTCATGCCCGGCGGTAAATTTAATCCGCCGGTCAGTTTGCTCATTTCCTCTTGCGTATATTCCTCAACCCGCCGCTTCGCATTGTTATGGGCAGCTACGATAAGATCTTCCATGACAGCCATTTCACCATCCTTCAGGTTAGGATCCATCTTCAAACTGCGCATTTCCCCCTTGCCATTCAAGGTGACGCTGACCATGCCAGCACCCGCCTGCCCGGTCACTTCCATTTCCTCCATCTTGCCTTGCATTTCCTCCATCTTGCCTTGCATCTCCTGCGCTTGTTTCATCATCTGGCTAAGATTTTTCATCGCTATTTCATCTCGTCCTTTTGGGTGTTCATATCCGGCACGGCGTCCACGCTCCGTCCCAGGGGTCGCATATCAGTAACCTTGGCGCCGGGGAACGTCTCCAGCACTGCCTTCACCAGAGGGTCGTTTTCTGCCTGAACAAGAATTTCTGCCTTGACCTGGCGCTGTTGTTCAGCCAGGGGAGGTTTGCCTTCCGCTTGACAATTGACGACAACGGTCCAGGTTTCGCCCGTCCAGCTTTTCAATATACCCCGCAAATTGTTCGCAAGATCCGCCGGCGCCTTTTCACCAGGGCAAATTTCCAGATGCCCAGGCCGGAACTCCACCAGACTGACATCAACCATCAAATGGTGATAGAGGCGCACGTCCTCTACCTCTACCCTGGCTACGATGGCGGCGAAACTGTCGATGCTTGTAGAAGTCGTGGGCGGCGGCGGCGGGGTCCCTTCATCCATCTCCGACGACGGCGCT
>CAJWZI010000014.1 GCA_913049615.1 uncultured Alphaproteobacteria bacterium
GCATTGATGGAGGGCGGTGACGGCAAGGTCGTCAAGAATTCGGAAGGTGCGCGGACGACACCGTCCATGGTGGGCTTTACGGAAGGTGACGACGGTGAAATGCTCGTCGGCCAGCCGGCGAAACGCCAGGGAGTTACCAATCCGGACGGCACATTGTTTGCCATCAAAAGGTTGATTGGACGCAGTTTTGACGGCAAGGCCGTCAAGGAAATGCGAAAAAACGTACCGTTCAAGATATCCAAGGCTGATAACGGCGATGCCTGGGTTGCTGTACGAGGCGAAAATTATGCTCCCAGTCAAATCAGTGCCTTTGTACTGCAAAAGATGAAGGAAACCGCTGAAACTTATTTGGGTGGGACTGTTGACCAGGCGGTTATAACGGTCCCAGCGTATTTCAATGATTCACAGCGTCAGGCTACCAAGGACGCTGGTAAGATCGCTGGCCTTGAGGTCCTGCGCATCATAAACGAGCCTACGGCGGCAGCTCTGGCCTATGGCTTGGACAAACAGTCCGACGGCCAGACTATCGCGGTCTATGATTTGGGTGGCGGCACGTTTGATATTTCTATTCTCGAAATTGGCGACGGCGTGTTTGAGGTGAAGGCCACAAATGGCGATACATTCCTGGGCGGCGAAGATTTTGACTTGGTGGTCGTCAATTACTTGGCCGATGAGTTTAAAAAAGAGAACGGTATTGACCTGCGGGGTGACAAACTGGCCCTGCAACGTTTGAAAGAAGCAGCCGAAAAATCTAAAATTGAGTTGTCGTCAGCGGTACAGACAGAGGTCAACCTGCCCTTCATCACCGCTGATGCTAGCGGCCCGAAGCATCTTACTATGAAATTGACCCGGGCCAAGCTGGAGGCCCTGGTGGATAATCTGATCCAACGTACGATCCCGCCACTAAGAGCCGCATTGAAAGATGCTTCCATGTCCGCCGGCGAGATCGACGAAGTCGTGCTGGTGGGTGGCATGACCCGCATGCCCAAGGTCATTGAATCCGTAAAGAATTTTTTCGGTCGGGAACCCCACAAGGGCGTGAACCCGGACGAGGTGGTGGCCTTGGGCGCCGCCATTCAGGCGGGTGTGCTGCAGGGCGATGTCAAAGACGTTTTATTGCTGGATGTCACGCCCTTGTCCTTGGGCATAGAAACCCTAGGCGGCGTCTTCTCGAAACTTATCGAGCGTAACACCACCATCCCAACCAAGAAAAGCCAGACATTTTCGACAGCCGAAGACGGCCAGTCAGCAGTCACAATCCGAGTTTCCCAAGGCGAGCGCGAAATGGCTGCCGATAATAAGCTGCTGGGGCAGTTTGATCTTGTGGGACTTCCGGCTGCACCGCGCGGCGTGCCGCAGATCGAGGTTGCCTTCGACATTGACGCTAACGGCATTGTCAACGTCTCCGCAAAGGACAAGGCTACAGGCAAGGAACAGCAGATCCGTATCGAGGCCAGTGGTGGTTTGTCCGATGACGATATTGAATCCATGGTGCAGGACGCCGAGGCTCATGCCGAGGAAGACCAGAAACGTCGGGAAGAGGCGGAGACTAAGAACCAGGCCGACGCCTTGATCCATGCCACCGAAAAGAGCCTTTCCGACCTGGGCGACCAGGTGCCTGACGAGGAGAAAACTGCTATCGAGGGCGCGATTTCTGAATTGAAGACGGCCCTGGAAGGTGATGATCTGGAAGATATTAAGGCCAAGTCCGAAGTCTTGATGCAGGCATCCATGAAACTGGGTGAAATGGCTTATCAAGCTCAGCAGGAGGCTGACGTTGATGGCGATGGACCAGCGGCGGCGCAAGCCGATGGCCCGGATGATGTCGTCGACGCGGACTTCGAGGAAGTTGATGACGACGATAAGAAAAGCACCTCCGCGTAGCTAGGGCTGCGGTCGTGTCAGACTGGAATCCCAGTCAACAAGCGCGGTCGCAGGGCTTGGGCCGAGCTTTGCTGTATGCTCTTCGGTGTTCCACAATCGCGAGGGGTGAGTGAGGTGGCGGAGCAGGATTTCTATGATGTCCTCGGGGTGGACCGCCAGGTCAGCCAAGGGGATCTGAAAAAGGCCTACCGCAAGCTGGCCATGAAATACCACCCGGACCGAACTCAGGGTGACGCGGCAGCCGAGGCCAAGTTTAAGGAAGTTTCGGAAGCTTACGACATATTGTCGGACGAGGAGAAACGCGAGGCATATAACCGTTTTGGCCATGCCGCCTTTCAGAACGGTGGTGCCGGTGCCGGATTTGACGGAAATTTTGGCTCCTCCTTTGCCGATGTGTTCGACGATCTATTCGGTGAGTTTGTGGGCGGTGGCCGACAGCGCCGAGGCGGTAATAATCGGGGTGCCGACCTGCGCTACAACATGGATGTTACCTTGGAGGAGGCTTTTGCCGGTAAGGCCGCTAAAGTTACAATTTCCACCACCTCCGCCTGCGATGGCTGTGGAGGCTCTGGTGCCGAGTCGGGTTCGCAGCCGTCCACCTGCGGCACTTGTCAAGGCCACGGAAAGGTGCGGGCGCAATCGGGCTTTTTCACGGTGGAACGTACTTGTCCTAATTGCGGCGGTGTGGGCCGCGTAATCACCAACCCGTGCGGCAAATGCGGCGGCGCCGGCCGGATGGACAAGGACAAGACCCTGTCCGTTAACATCCCGAAAGGGGTGGAGGATGGCACTCGAATTCGGTTGAGCGGCGAGGGCGAGGCTGGTTTACGAGGCGGCCCACCGGGGGACCTTTACATATTTCTCTCATTGCAGACCCACGAAGTCTTCCAGCGGGATGGCGCGAATATTTATTGCCAGGTACCTATCGCCATGACCATGGCGGCTCTGGGCGGCGATATCGATGTGCCCACTCTGGACGGTGGTCGCGTAGCGGTGACGCTGCATGAGGGTACGCAGACGGGCCAGCAGTACCGCCTGCGTGGCAAGGGCATGCCCCAAATGCGCGGGCGCGGTCAGGGCGACATGTATGTTCAGACTATGGTGGAAACCCCGGTTAACTTGTCCAAAAAACAAAAAGAATTGCTGGGGCAATTCCAGGCCTCTATTGGTGACGGTGGCACTAGCCCAGAAAGTGAAAGTTTTTTCAAAAAAGCCAAGGAGCTCTGGGACGACATCACGGATTGAGCCGCTCCTCTAATTCGTTTCTTAGGATCTTGCCTGTTGATGATCGGGGAAAGTCGTTAAAGTCGATGAAGTGGACATCCTTGGGTAATTTGTAACTGGCGAGTTTGTCACGACAAGTTTTGATCAGATCGTCTGCAGTCAGGGATTCGTCGCTGCGAGCAGCGAAGACTACAGGGACTTCGCCCCATTTTTTGTCAGTTTTTCGCACCACTGCCGCTTCCGTGATGGCCGGGTGAGCCAGGATGTGCTGTTCGATTTCGGCGGGATAAATGTTCTCGCCTCCCGATTTGATCATGTACTTCACTCGGTCTACGAAATCCAAAGTGCCGTCGGGATTGCGGCGGAAGACATCGCCCATGTGGAACCAGCCGTTGCGAAATGCCTTTTCATTGGCCTCGTCGTTATTCCAATAACCGCTGAATAGTGATGGTCCGCGCATTGCTAGCTCGCCCGGTTCGCCAACGGGGACATCATTGTCGTCCGCATCGACCAGACGGATTTCGCACAGATCGTTTTGCCGCTTAGAAAGCGATGTGGGAGCCTTGCCCACTTCGACTCTGTTGCCCGTGGCCGGTGGCATGCCGGTTTCTGTGGAGCCAAAGGTGTTCAGATACGGTGCGCGCAAAAGAGTTGTGATCTCCGCTAACTGCTGGCGTGGCACCAAGTCAGCCATCGCGCCAATCATGCCGATATTTTTTGGGCGGATTTTGCGCGACTTCAGGACGTCGATGAAATCCAGAATCATACCTGGGATCACAGTGAAATAGTGTATCACCTCAGTCTCGACAATATCGGCCAGTTCCTCCGGCTGATAGCCATCCACCACAATCACTTTGCCTCCGCGCAACAGGGTGGCGAAGGTGAAATCGTTGGCGCCCATGTGAAACAGCGGTGTCCAGGCCACGAAGGTATCATTGGCTGGCGCGCCAGCTTCCGCGCCAAAGATGCCAGTGCGAGCGATCATGGCCCGGTGGCTGATCAGGGCGCCTTTCGGCATACCGGTGGTGCCTGAGGTGAAGATGATAATCAGGCCGTCCTCTCCGCCGCTGTCTGCCAGTGGCTCCTCTGACGAGGCCGCAGCCAAGGCCGCTTCGTAATCCGGACCAATTTCCAGCTTATAGAGATCTTCTAAATAGCCAGACTGGACAATTAGCATTTTCGGCGTAGTAAGTTCGAGGCAATGGTGCAGTTCGTGCCGCGACAGGCGCCAGTTTAGAGCCACGGTGATAGCGCCAATTTTCGCTGCCGCCAAGTTTACCTCAACATATTCAATACAGTTGCGGGCCAGCAGACCTACCCGTTCCCCGAGTCCCACGCCCTGATTCAGCATGACATGGGCCAGTTGGTTGATGCGTTCGTTTAACTGGGCATAGGTGCGCTGTTCGTCATTGCAGTCTAGGGCAATCGTGTTCGGATACAGCCGCGCTTGGGTCGCGAACATGCGCCCCACATTGCTACCGCTGGCTTGCCGGATGAAGTCCATGACTTAGTTCTCAACCAGAGCTAGAACCCTCGCCGGACTGCCGCTGCCTTGGCGAATTTTCAGAGGCGGCGTGATCAGTAGTGCACCCTGGGGCGGTAAAACGTCCAGATTTGTCAGAGCTGGCAGGCCGAAGCGGTTGTTGCCATGCATGAAATAATGACAGGGGTAAGGCACATTGAAATGCCCTGCCTGGCCCGCATCCGTACCCACCGCTTCGCAGCCAAAACCGATTACGTCCCGTTCTTCTATCAACCAGGGGATGAGGTTTTCGTGTGGCCCGGGAGTATGGGCGCCGTCCTCGCCCATGTTCATGTAGGCGGCCGGGTCTGGCTTCAGGGACCAGTCCGTGCGCATCAAAAGCCAGGACCGAGGTGGGATTTTGCCGTGCTCATCCTCCCAGTCTTCGATGGCCTCCTGGGTCAACAAATAATCAGGATCATTATTAGCCCGGGCCGAACAGTCGATGACGCAGGCGTGGGCGAGAAATTTTGCCGGGGGAATTGTATCTGTGGCGTTTTCTGGCAAATCCTTACCCGATACCCAGTGGATAGGGGCATCGAAGTGCGTGCCGGTATGCTCGCCGCATGATAGGTTATTCCAATAACAAAACGGTCCCCGATGGTCGTAGCGGGAAATCTCCTCCATGCGGAAGGGCCATGATTGCCCGAATTCCGGAGGCATAACGATAGTGGGCACATCGGGCTGCAAGGTCATGGTCAGGTCCACGACGCGGATACCGCCACCTACGATGCCGCCCAGAAGTTGGCTCAACAGACCACCGTTAGACATTTGAGATTTCTCCCGTCCCCGCCATGCTAATTGTGTAACGCCGGTAAATTCTGGAATCCACGGCAACTAGAACAGACCATAGATCCCCTCTATTGCGGAAAAGACAAGGAATGCTAAAGCTTAATTTCACGCTCAATCTCCTTGGGGTTTTCCGCTAGGCGTTGGGCAATTTCTTCGGCTACGGCGCCGATGGATAGGTCCTCTTGGCCCTGCTGCAAGGCCTTGACGATACGTTCCGCCACTGTCCCCGCACCCAGTTTAGGCGGTGGTACCATTTGATGCCATTCGTCGTCTAATGGGCCAACATAGGCGTTGACCACGCGAATGCCACCTGATCTGAGCTCGGCCCTTAAACATTGCGTCAAGGAACGTGCTGCTGCTTGCGAGGCGGAATAAGTGCCAAAATGCGGATTGTTCACCTGGGCATAAGCAGACAGCACATTAATCCAGGCGCAGGCGCCGTGATTGCCGTCGGCTCCCCGCGCGCGCATTGCTGGGCCGAATGTGCCAGCCAGGCGTTGCAGGCCAAAATAGTGAATTTCCATTTCATCCCGGCTAATGTTTAGGTCCATCCGGTCGACCACCCCGCCCGGCCGCAGGTGATAGCTATTGTTGACTAATATTTCCACCTTCCCGCCTAACACGGCTGCCAATTCTTCGACACTGTCCGTGTCGGTGACGTCTAAGGGAAAGAGAGTGGTGTCGTCCATCGTTTTGATTTTTTCGAGGGAGGTAGACGCCTTCCATGGCTCGCAGTATCCAATGAAAATCTCCCGAGCGCCTGCTGCCTGGAAGCTTCTTGCCAAGGCAAGGCCCAAAGGGGTCTTGCCATTTACGATCAGGACCCGACGGTCCTTGGGGTCCATGCTCAATTCCCGCAATTGCAAATCATCCTCTTGTTGGGGTGTGGAGTTTTCCGGTCGGGCGTTCATTACCGCATGGCCGCTACGATCCAGGTTCAGCGATAATTTCACCCTGTCCCCTTGTCCACAGTCCTCTGCCAAATGGGCTACCACCGAAGGTCCCGCATCCATGTGAACCATACCTAGCCGCCACGGTATACGATCGCGAAAGAACAAATCGTTGGCGTGGTGTAACTTCGTTTCTGCTAGCAAGGTTCCCAATGGATTAACATCCTTCCAGGGCAAATCATCACCTAAACATTGGCCACAAATTTGCCGCGGCGGATATTGTACGCGACCGCAGTCAGCGCAGATTTGCAGGGCAAAGCGACCAACGGCGGCTATGGCGGTCAACCCTTGGGCTTCGCGGGATCGGTTTCCGGGTGGCTGTGTGGGCTGCCGCGTGCGCGCAAGAGGGTCCTTCTTTTTTGGCGGTGATAGTGGGGTGGTCATAGTTCACTCCGCGCCAGGATGGCGGCCGAGGTGCATAGACCACGATCATAATTGATCATGCCAAAACACGAAGCTAGACCAATGTGGGCATTTTTCACAACACCGCCGAGGGACTGGTCGGTCAATTGCCGGATCGCCTCCACTAGTCCGAGGGATCCTCCTGCCGCTCCCGCCTGACCCACCGAAAGCTGCCCGCCAGACGTGTTGACAGGAAAATCACCTTCTGTGGTTAGGTCGTGGTCGCGGACAAATGCGGCCGCCTGACCTTTTCCGCAAAATCCTAGGTCTTCGATCTGCATGAAACAAATCACTGGATAGTCGTCATAGGCCTGTAGAAAATCCATATCCCTGGGCCCTACACCTGCGTGATCATAAAAGGCATCTCGGTCCATAGCCCAGCCGGCACGAATCTGTATGGGATCATCCGGAAACGCATTGTGTCGTTCCGTAGTGGAAAGAATCGAGACATTGGCCAGCCCCAGCGATTTGGCGCGATCCGAACTCATGACTAGGAACGCCTCCGCTCCGGCACAGGGCATGACGCAATCAAACAGACAGAGAGGATCGGCAATGGGCCGGGCTGCCATATACTCGTCCAATGTCAGGGGGCGTTTCATCATGGCGTGTGGCGTAGCCAGAGCGTTTTCTCGTTGGGCGATGCATAGCTTGGCGAAATCCTCACGGCGGGCGCCATATTCCCGCATGTAGTGATCGGTTAAAAAAGCGAATGAAGCATTAGGCCCACCGGAGCCATAGGGATAGACGGCATCGTTGGCGAATTGTGAAAATGAGGCGATGGTATTGCGGAAGCTGTCCACGTGGTTTGTATCCGCGGCAATACAGGCCACGATCTCTGCATCTCCCGCTTGTACGGCACGCGCTGCCCGTCGCAGAGCTACCGCACCCGAGGCCCCGCCCATGGGTATATGATCAAGCCAGCGGGCCGAAATGCCCAAATGCTGCATCAGACCTACGGCGCTGTCCGGGGCTAGAGTAAATGATGAGACGCAGAAGCCGTCTACTTCGTCCTTGCCGATGCCGGCACCCTTTATCAAATCTGCTAAGGCTCGGCCACAGAACCAGTGGGCACTACGCAGCGAATAGCGGCTGTACGGTACAGTAACGGGCACGCAGACCGCAATGCCGTTGTAATTGGCCCTTGTCTCGCCAGTCTGCACCATGGCCGCCTATAGTCCCTTGGGGTGGTTCAGGAATTCCTCGATGATTTCTGGTGGTGGCTGGATGTAATCTGATGTCCGACTGACGTGTAGTCCGGTCAAGCGACGGAGCTTTACAGCCATTTCCGCCATTTTAGTTACGATGGGAATTCCATTTATGATAGGTGCGCCGTCAACATTATGGTTGTGTTCTTTGGCAAACAGCAGCATAGGGATACCTCCGCCAGGGATCAGTACATCGCAGCCACTGGCCACCAAGGGTTTGGCCTGTTCGGTAAATAGACCCATGACATTTTCAAATTTTTCTTCCGACTCAAAGCCAGCCATGATGTGTCCTGGTTCGAAGGTCATCGCGTGCACGCCGGTAACCCTTTCTCGCAGTCCGTACTTGCCGATTTGATGGTGGAACCAAGGGATGAAGCGGGGATTGATGGTGACGATGCCACTTTGTTGGCCTAGTTGACAGCTATACAGCATAGTCGCTTCGCCGAGGGCTACGACGGGAATATCCACCGCCGACCGAGCCTCGTACAGGCCCGCATCCTGGAAATGGCCGACGACGAAGGCATCGTAACCTTCCCGTTCTGCCTGAATGGCATTGGCGATCATCTCACGGGCGCAACGGAATTCAACCAAGGGATGGGCATAGGAATTGAACGGCGTGATGCCAATGACCTCTACCTTTGTTCCTTCATCGACGATATCAGCCAGATGGGCGCGCAGGTTGTCCCAATAGGTCGCACCGTTTTCGTAGTCGACATAGCTTTGATAGCGAATGCGGATTGGCGCCATGGCTTCCTCAATATTCCGGTTTGCTGTGTAGGCTAACACATTTTATGACGTATGCTCTTCAGCCTTCTTGAGGAAAACCCGTGCGATCACCCAATCTTCTGGCCATGATGGCAGCGCTTTATGGCCTTGGCCTGGCAAACATATTTATCCGATCCTCCATGGGCGTGTTGGCGCCAGAGTTGGCTGTCGATCTGGCCTTGTCGCCGGAAATGCTTGGCGCCATTGCCTCAGCCTTTTTTCTGAGTTACGCGCTGATGCAGATTCCTACGGGTCTGATGCTTGATCGCTTTGGACCCCGTTTGACAGTGAATGGCCTGTTTCTGTTAACCGTGATCGGAACCTTGTTGTTTGCGCTGTCGCCGTCTGGGCCGATAATGCTGATTGCCCGTATCCTCATGGGCGTCGGCTGCGCCGGCGTATTCGCGGGTGCTTTCTTGGTCATTGCCCGGTTTTACCCGCCTGCACGGTTTACGCCTATTGGTGCCACGTTGAATAGTTTCGCCATGATTGGGACCTTTTTGGCCACGATTCCGCTCGCCTATCTCGTTACGATAATTGGGTGGCGCGAAAGTTTTGTATGTATTGGCATTTTCATGGCCCTGGTTGCACTGCTTGCCGTGGTGGCGGTGCGAGACCAGCCGCCGGGTGTGGATGCTAGGACCCAGCGCGAAAGGCGGGAATCGTTGCGCTGTGTACTTGCCGGCTCCTGGGCGGTTATGCGCACACCCAGTATTTTAACCATCACTTCTGGGGGGGTTGCTCTGTCGGCGGGCAACGCCATTTTGGGAATTTGGGGTGGCCCATACCTAAATGACGTCCATGGCTTAGGCCAAACGGAACGAGGAGCAGTGCTGATCTTTATGGCTTGTTCGGGCATCCTCGGGCATTTTCTGTACGGTCAAGCCTCTCGCGTTATTGGTTCTCTAAAGAGTTTGGTTCTAGGCGGCACGGCGGCCATCTCAGTAATCATGGGGACCTTGGCGTTATTACCCGCACCGAACGTGATCACAGTGACCGTGCTGTTGGCGGCCTTAGGCATGGCCTGTGGCTTTCCTACAATAATGCTGGCCCACAGCCGAGCCCTGGTGCCCGATTATCTTATCGGCAGGGCCCTCACGACGGTGAATACCGGTGTAATGATTGCCATTGCAGCCATGCAGATGGCCATCGGTGGAATTATCGGCAGCGTGATGATTTCTTCTGACGGGCAGGCGACGGCGGGGGGTTATAGGACGGCTTTCGGTTTTTTTGCCGTAATGGCGGTATTGACCTTTGTGATTTATTCCAGGGCTAAGGACGCTAAACCGCGCTAAACTGCGGATCGAAATTGGGAGGGGACACTCATGGGCTGCCGCGTTGGCGTGGACATTGGCGGGACGTTCACGGATTTTTGTGTTTTTGAAGAGGAAAGCGGCGCCTTGCATACCATGAAGGTGCTATCGACCCCAGACCGTCCGGGCGAGGAAGTACTGAAAGGCATTGCCGAACTAAAAAGCCGATACGGTTTAGTGCCTGGGGACGTTAGTTATTTCACCCATGGTACCACTGTGGGTGTCAATACGGTGATCCAGCGCAAGGGCATCAATCTTTGCCTGTTCGCCACCGAGCATTTTGAAGACGTCCTGGAAGTCGCTCGCCTAAAGATGCCAGATCCTTATGATTTATTCTCTCGGAGGCCAGACCCTTTGGTGGGCCGCGAAAAGGTTTTTTCTATTCCCGGACGAATTCTGTTCGACGGCAGTGAGGATGAGCCCCTAGATGAGGACGCTGTTTGTTCCGCGGTTGCAGGTGTCCGCGCAGCAGGCGGTGAAGGCATTGTCGTCTCACTGCTGCATGCCTATCGCAATCCGGCGCACGAGGCGCGCGTGCTGGAAATTGTAGGCCAGGAAGCACCGGATCTTCTTGTGGTGGCATCGCACCAGGTCTGGCCCATAATCCGGGAATATGAAAGGACGGTGACGGCATCAGTCGCAGGTTATGTGCAACCTCGGGTCAGCCAATATCTTGGTTCACTGCAGGCGGCTTTGCTTGAGGCTGGCGTGACGGCAACACCCATGATCACTAAATCCAACGGCGGTGTGATGACGGCGGAGGAGGGGAAGACCAAATGTGCTCAAATGTTGTTATCGGGCACGGCCTCAGGTGTGATGGGAGCCTGCCATGTAGCTCGTATGGCGGATGTCAAACACGCCCTGAGTCTAGATGTCGGTGGGACTTCTGCTGATGTCGCCGTGGTACGGGAGGGCGAGCCACAATATGGCATTGGAGAGATGATTGGGGAGTTTCCCATATACATCCCTACGGTCTCCGTCACATCCATCGGTGAGGGAGGAGGCTCTATCGCTTGGGTGGATCCTCACGGTGTATTGAAGGTGGGACCAGAAAGCGCGGGCTCCAGGCCTGGCCCAGCCTGCTATGGCCAGGGCGGTGACCGGCCTACCATCACTGACGCCATGGTGGTCTGCGGTTTTTTGGGTGATGTGGAGCTTGGATATGGCCAGGTGACTATGCGCAAAGACTTGGCCCAGGCTGCCTTGACGCCGGTGTCTGAAGCTCTGTCTATGGGTTTGGAGAAGACAGCAGAAGCCGTGATCAGGGTAGCGGTATCCGGTATGTATCTGGAGGTAAGTAAACTGGTCTCGCGCTACGGTATCGACCCACGCGAGATGTCACTTATCGCATTTGGCGGTGCGGGGCCAATGCTTGCTTGCAATGTAGCTCGCGAATTGAATATGCGCCGCGTCGTCGTTCCATTAACGCCCGGGGTGCTGAGCGCCTTCGGTGGATTGATTGCCGATATCAAGAACGACTTTATTCAGACGGCCTATTTCAACTTGGTGTCGGGTAACGCTAATGCCATCAGGGACGGTTTCGCCGCTTTGCGGACCGCGGCAACGACTTGGTTGCGAAACGAGCAGAAATTCACTGGGGATGCAACTCTGCTATATTCTGCTGATATGCGGTACCAAGGCCAATCCTTCGAGATTGATACACCTCTTTCTGAGAGCGATATCGAAAATTGCGATGTTGACGCCATGGCGGCAGCGTTTAATCGGGAGCACGAGCGCTTGTACGAACACGCAGATAATGTCGCGCCAATTCAGGTTATCAATTTGCGCCTTGTGGCCGTAGGCGTGCCACCGAAACCGACTTTTAAGCCCCTAGAAAGGGGAAGTGGGAAGCCGACACCATTGCATGAGACAGAAGTATACATTGATGGGGCCCGGCGATCTGCTGCGGTTTATCGACGGGAGGAATTAGCAGCGGGGGATCGTTTTTCCGGTCCCGCGGTGGTGGCTCAAGATGATTGCACCACTTGTATTCTGGAGGACTTCGTGGCGGTTGTGGATAAACATGGAAATCTCATCCTGGAATCGGAGGATTGAGACATGGCCGTTGACAGCGTGACATTAGAAATTCTCAAGAACCATTGCCGTGCAGCGGCGGAAAGCATGGCTTTCACTCTTTATCGCACCGCCCATTCTACCTTCGTGAAAGAGACTGAGGACTTCACTACTGGTCTGACCACACCCAATGGGGAGACATTCGCCACGCCTACGGAACTCGGCGCCACCTGGTTTGTGGGTTTGAATTACAAAAATGTCATTGATCTGATTGATAACTATGAGGAAGGCGATATTTGCCTGACCAATGACCCCTATTCAGGTTTTGTCTGCACTCACTCGCCCGATATGCATATTTGGAAACCAGTATTCCATGACGGCGAAATAATTTGTTTTGTCGTTGGTCATATCCACAACACGGACGTTGGCGGCGCCGTGCCGGCCAGTCTGTCCCGTACCTTGGTCGAGGTGCACCAGGAAGGTATCCGCATTCCCCCGAACAAGATCATCGAGAAAGGAGAGATCAACGACGATGTGCTGTCCATCATGCTGGCGAACGTACGCATGCCCGAGCAGAACTGGGGAGATCTGAAGGCGCAAATCGCCGCGATGAATACTGGTGAGCGACGCGTGCACGAGATGGTCGAGAAATTTGGGATCGAGACTTTCAAGGAAGGTACCGCCCAGTTGCTTGATTATGCAGAACAACAGGCGCGCGCCATCGTTCATGGCATGCCAGACGGGCGCTATTTCTTTGCCGATTACATGGATGAGGATGTGGCAGAAGGCTACCCCTGTCGCATCGCTCTGGATGTTACCATCGATGGGGAGGAGATGGTGTTTGATTTCACGGGTAGCGATCCGCAGATTGAGGGATCCGTGAATATACCGACGGGTGGTGAAGTACGCCACGCATTGATCATGGTGGGGCTGATCTATGTGCTCTATTCCCTGGATAACCGCCTTTTTCTGAATTCAGGGGTCGGCCGGGTATGTCGATGTATTCTGCCGTCAGGCACCATTATCAATCCGGAATTTCCAGCTGCTGTGGGTCTGAGGACCCTATCAGTTCAACGGTTGCAGGCCATAATTTTTGGTGCCTTCGTCCAGGTGGTGCCCGAGCGGCTGCCCGCCAGCCCGGCCAGTGGCGGCCCCATAATGAACGTCAACGCCATCGATAACAAATCCGGTCGCAGGTTGGTGGCTTCGATCGACCCCATCACGGGCGGCGCGGGTGGTAATCCGTTTGAGGATGGTGCGGAAGGGTCCGGGGCTAACTCATCCTTCCTGAAAAACACGCCGGTGGAAATCAATGAGGCTGAGGTGCCGATCCGCATCCTACGCTATGGACTTTTGCCTGACAGTGGCGGACCCGGCAAGTTTCGGGGCGGGTTAGCCACAGTCTTAGCCTTTCGAGCTGAGGCGCCAAATACGCGGGTCACTGCACGTAACAGGGATCGCACGCGATTTACATCTTGGGGCGTGCGCGGCGGCAGGGCTGGCACACCGTCGATTTTTCTTTTGAATCCTGGCAAAAAGAACGAAATAAATTTGGGAAACACCGACATTCTTACTATCGGTCCAGGTGATGAAATGTTGGTGGCGTCAGGGGGCGCCGGTGGGTGGGGAGATCCGCTAGAGCGGAACCCCGAAGCGGTTTGGTTGGACGTGAAAAAAGGTTTCGTATCGACGGAATCAGCAGAACGTGATTACGGAGTGGTGCTAGGGAGCGGCGGCGTTAACGAACGGGCAACAGTTGATCTGCGCGGCAGCTGCGTCAATCGCACCAGCAACACTTTTTTTGATTTT
>CAJWZI010000015.1 GCA_913049615.1 uncultured Alphaproteobacteria bacterium
CTCGTCCATATAGGGGGCAATTAGGGCAGCGCTATTGCTGACGAACAGGTTCCAAGCAACCGAAGCATCATGACGGGCCAATTCTTCCAATACAGTAACATAGACGCCTGGTTCCACCTCGCCGCCGCCCAATTCCTCTGGCAACAACATGCGGAACAGACCAGCGTCGTGCAGTTGCGTCAACAAAGGTTCGGGAATACGGCGAGTCCGCTCAATCTCTTCCGCCGCGTTGGCAAGGGGCTTCGCCAAAGCCCTCGCGAGAGCTACAGGGTCCGCATGGTTCAGCTGATCCATGCCCTATTGCGGCCCAACCAACACGCCCTGTCAATGACCTCGAGGCAAACAAAACAGGATGTTCCTAGTTCGGTTAAGCCACCGTTGGGCTGCCACTTTCATACCCACTGTCCCTACGCGGAGCCACGCTGCCGGGCTGAAGTGCCCCAGCTAAAGGAACTTAGCCCCGGCCACGGTTGTATCCTGCCATCGACGCTAAGCATCAGCTTTCTCGGTCTTGGGATCTCCGTATACCGCCGGCTTGACATCTTCGCCCATGACGCCGCCGGGGTCGGCTGGAGTCGGCGTGTTAAATTTCGGTGCAGGTTCACCTCTGTTGGCACGGATAGCCGCCGCGATCGGGCTTTCCAGAACTTGGCCCATAGCTACCGCGGCCTTGCGGTCTACGGGCTGGGAATTCAGGTTGTTAGGCACGGGCATCATATTGGCCAGATAGTAAGCCATATTTTGTTTGTAGGGATCTATCTTGTGGCTCAAATTCAGGTCTCGATGACTGACGCCCTTTAAAGGTTCGACGCAGACGTCATCCACGACCTCCAGATCGAACCACCATTTTTTGACCGGGTTGCGTTTACCCTTGCCCAAAAAGTCGTCCAGCCGGACGGCAATAGGCACTAACAAGGGTTTCAGCCATCTCGCGTTGATACCACACCACGACGCTACCCGTTCCAGCAAGGGACCATCTGCGGTCACCACCTTGTTCAAGGGGCAAGTCTTCATGCAACGCCCGCAGGCAGATCCCTTGGCATTTGTCAGGCGGTAATGAGTGCAGCGTTCCGCATCCGGTTTCCAGATCTCGTAACCGTTGAACATAATCTTGTCACCCCAGGAAATGGCGTCGCAAGGACATTCCCGGGCACATTTTGTGCAATGTTCACAAAAATACTGCAGGCCAAAATCAACCGGTTTGTCTACTTCAAGTGGCATGTCCGTAGTCAGTACAACGGATTTGAAGCGTGGGCCTACAAATGGGTTCAAGACCAGTTCCCCGATGCGAGATAATTCCCCTAAACCCGCCCACAACAACAAAGGAATATGCAGAACATCACTATCCACGTTTGTTTGAGACCGGGCCGGAAAACCCAATTGGCGCAGGGTATCGCCCATGACACCAGCAATTTCCGCCCCGCGTAGATAGGCCCGCATGGACTGGGTGCCGGAAATCCAGTCGTCGCCGGCAGCACCTTCCATGGTGTCGAACTCCTGGTCAATGAGCATGACCACGGCGAATTTGTGGTATGGCGTGATCTCCTCACCCTTGGCGTCGTGGGAGAACCAAGCATAGTCAGGAATTTCACAAATACCCGTCAGATCGGCACCCAAGAGGTAGGACAAGGATTTCAGGGCGCGGCTATTAGCAGCGGGATCATTGTAATCTTCCGGCATACCATCAACAGCCGGCTCCCCGCCCTGAATAGGCACCATGGCCCGCATTGAGGCCATCATGCCTGAGGTGTGCGGTTGTTTGAAGGCGAATCGATGTCGTTCTCTTTGCGCTTTTGGCCCCAAATCACCGCGCAGCGCCCGGTCGAAGAATGCCGCCCGTTTGGAGACTTTGGGCACCTCATCATCCAGGATCAACGTCGTGGGCCGATCCACGCGGGGTACTGTCTCCATGGCATAATCACTGAGATGGGTTGCCCGGCCCGCCCTGCGCTTCCGTTCCCGCCCGGAGGTAGCTCCGTTCTGACCCAACCAATAGGATAAACCCTTGGCGCCGAGTGCGGAACGTGACAACGGACGATCCAAAGCCAATTCATAGTCCGTGGATACGGCGGCAATGGAAAAGCCACCCTCGACATACGGATTTACCAGTATATCACCGTCCCGTACGGCCAATCCGGCCAAAACCGCTAATCGATCCAAATCCAGGCTGCCCGCACCCATAACGTGGGCGGAGGCAGGAAATCCCAATTTCTGGATATGCCCTGACAAACAAACAGCTATACCGCCGATGCGGGTGTCACCTGCTTCCGGAATTGCCGGACCGATCCATTGACGGGCTGGATTGCCTGTTTCTGGTACCCTCCCGTGTTCCAATAAAAGAACCACAGCAAATTGATGCGCATGTGATTTGCCGTCATTTGTCCAGGCATTTGGAGGAATACGGCAAATCGCGATCTGCGAGGCGTTCATGAAATAACCATACCCCTTAACATCCACCATGCGGCGGAAGGGGTCGTCCGGCACGGGGGCCCTGACCGGCGCCGGATTCGTCACTGCCGTTTCAATAAAAATATCTAAATAGGTGCGCAGCGACTTGGCCAGCGGCCCCTTGGGCGGATTATTATATTTCGCCGCGCACGCAGGCGGCCGGGCCGCCTCCTCTGCGAAAACGGCATCGTCCCTGGGAAGAGACTCCATCGGGAACGACCCCAAATGATAAGGGCGTTCGGCGCTCCTCGTGGTAAAAAACATCCACCCTCCGATCACTCTCCATTATCCATTCGATATCGTATCATGAAATTAGACCCACAAGCCGCAACGGGAGAGACTAAAATGAAAGCAGGTTTCATCGGAACAGGGAGTATCGGTGCACCACTAGCCACCAATATTTTGGATAAGCACAAATCCCTGGCCGTGTTCGATATAAATCCCAATGCCACAAAGTCCCTGGCGGAAAAGCAGGCTCGAATACTTGGCTCACCAGCACAGGTAGCGAATGAAGCCGAGGTGGTTTTTGCCTGCATGCCCAGCATTGACAGTTTTCATGCCATCATCTCTGGCGAGGAAGGCATTCTACAAGGCAGTAAAATAACAACATTTGTAAATTTGGGCACCATGGGAACCCAGGCCGTGGGCCAAGTGGAAGCAGACCTGGCAGCAAAGGGTATCTCCATGTTGGATGCACCGATTACCGGCGGGGTGCAAAGAGCTTGGAATGGTGACATCACCGTCGTGACCTCCGGCCCACAAGCAGTATTCAACCAGGTAGAGTCATTCCTGCAATCATTTGCACGAGATATCCACTATGTGGGGTCAGAGGTCGGCCAAGCGCAGTTGGTAAAAATTTCTAACAACATTATGTCCTTTACCAACCTAGTGATCGCTTGCGAGGCCTTAGTGATGGCGGCCAAAGGCGGGGTAGATCCGGAAAAAGCATTATCCGTGATGAATTCCGGTTCCGGCCAAAACAGCGCTACCTTGACTAAGGTACCCAACTTCATTCTTAACCGCGCCTTCAACATGGAAGCGCCCATGCACATCATAGAAAAGGATGCGGTGCTTTGGCGTATGGAAGCAGAACGCCTTGAAGTTCCGCAAAACGTCGCCGCCGCCACCTATCAAACCATACGTCAGGCGCTGGCCATGGGTCTTCGCGAAGGGGACCTAAGCGAAATGATACGCGTGATAGAGCGAATGGCTGATTTTGAGCTACCCAAGACCCGAGACTAGAGGCGATAAAATCTCACCGCCGTGTCGTGAAACAGTGCGTTACGTTCCGGCAAAGAGCAGTCTTGGATCATATGGGCGATGGCGCTGAGTTGGTCCACATAGCTAATACGCAGACCGGCTACGGGGAAGTTTGAAGCGAACATGCAGCGTCCAAATCCGAAGATCTCAATGGCCTCCCGCACGACACGCCGGTTGTCGTCATAGTCCCAAGGTGCGCGAGCCAACCCCAATTCCGACACTTTTAGATGTACATGCTCCATCTCCGCCAAGACTGTCATTCCAAGCCGCCACTCTTCCAACCCACCGGCGCTCCGGTCCCAGGGCAAACCGGTATGTTCAACAACAATCGGCAGGTCAGGATACAGGGCGCAAACATCCGCCGCCTCGGCCAGATGCCAGAACGGCACACGTAAGTCCCAGGAAAGACCATACTTACGCAGCAGTCCAAGACCTTTTCGCCAGGCCGCATCTTGCATGCTGATAGGCTTGCCGCGCACCCGATCCCGGGCGGCGGCTGTGGTCGATACACGCGGCTTGCTTCTTATACCACGCACCTCAGGAAACGAAGCCTGTTCCGCTAGCACAACTTCACAATCGGGCCGGTGGAGCCAGGCGTGAGCCACGATAGCTCGGGGCAGATTGCAGTGTTCCATCAGACCGGATAGCCAGCGGGTTTCGGCGACCGGATTGTCGTGATCAGCCTCCGCTTCGACATGTACGGTTTGCACGACCGATAAATCGCCCGTATCCGCCCTGTAGTCGGTGACGGAATAGTCCTGCTTCAACCCGTCATAGTGGCCCAGCAGGAAATGCTTTTCAGGGCGGTCCGTTAGCCAGGGATAATAAACCGCCTGTAGATCGAATAGATGGTGATGGCTGTCAACAATGTCGAAATTCAGGTCCAGGTCCGAAAAATCAGGGAGATTGACGGGTTTTGATAAATTCATATTGGAACCTAATGTCCAGGCAGAAAAAGTCGTGCGTCACCAAAGGCGGCTTTCCGATCAGACATTTCTATGTGCCGCATAATTTCACTCAGGTATGGTATGATTTTAGCCCAGGCAAGGACATCTAGAATTATGACCAAGATCTACGTCGCCGGCATCGGGATGACCCAAATGGGCAAGATGTTGGATCGCAGCGTGAAGCACCTGACGGCAGAGGCGGTTGGCGAGGCCTTGCAAGACGCCGGGGCGGACAAGAACGACCTACAATCGGCCTATTTTTCCAACGCCACTCAGGGACACATGGAAGGCCAGGAAATGATCCGGGGCGAGATCGCTTTACGGGATATGGGTATAGAGGAAATCCCAGTAGTGAACGTGGAAAATGCCTGCGCCTCAGGCGCGACCGCCTTCAACCTTGCGGTGCAGTTTCTAAAGGCCGGCGAAGGTGATACCAGTTTGGCTGTCGGAGCGGAGAAAATGTACTCATCCGACCGGGAACGCATGTTCAGCGCCTTCGACGGCGCCTGGGACATCACAACGGTCGAGGAAAACACGGACAAACTACTAGCCCTAGGCCAGGGCTACGCCGTACCGCCAGGTACTACATCCGACAAGCCATACAGCATGTTCATGGATGTTTATGCCGCCTGGTCCCGGCACCACATGAAGATCTTCGGAACAACCCAACGGCAAATCGCCGCCGTTTCGGCAAAAAACCACAATCATTCTCAATACAATGACAAGGCGCAGTACCGCATGCCTTATTCCGTGGACGAGGTATTAGCCGCCCCGCCCATCACCTTTCCTCTAACCTTGCCCATGTGTGCGCCCATTTCGGACGGTGGTGCGGCGGCGGTCCTTTGTACTGATGAAGGTCTGAAACGCCTGGGAGTGGATCAATCCCGAGCGATCGAGGTCAAGGCTTCGATCTTGCAAACAGGCTCTACGCGTTCTGAAAACGAGACGGATCAGCACATCACTGCTAAGGCGGCGAGGCGGGCCTATGAGCGCGCCGGCGTGGGTCCTGAAGACATGGATGTTGCCGAGGTGCATGATGCCACTGCCATGGGTGAGATCATGCAGGTTGAGAACCTTGGATTTTGTGATTTCGGCGACGGTGGTGCCGCAGCAGAGCGGGGTGATACGCTGCTAGGCGGGCGGGTCCCCGTCAATCCATCCGGTGGTCTGGAATGCAAAGGGCACCCCATTGGCGCCACGGGCCTGTGCCAAATCTACGAACTGACCACGCAATTGCGTGGCGAAGCGGGGGCTCGTCAAGTGGAGCGCGCGCGCCTGGCCATCGCCGAAAACGGTGGAGGCCTCTATGGTATCGAGGAGAGTGTTGCCGCCATTACAATCCTTGGGCGTTAGTTTTCAAGCGATGGCGCGACGACATCGAACATCATTGTGAAATCATCCAGCAAGTCGAATAACCTCGCCAAAATGGACTGATCACCGTCGATTTTCAGTTGTTTGGCCTTAGCTGCCCTGTCGACATCCGTTTCGCCAATGTTCAAGGATACAAGGGTAGCATGGTCAGTTTCGACCGTCACATCGGCTTCCGTTGGCATGTCGGAGAAAACATGGGTCAGGGTGCAATTTTGTAGATTCATAGCCACAAGCTTACCACTATCGCGCAACACCCAGTTAATCCGCCATTGAAGACCTGCCGCATTGGGCCCATTCAACCTAATTGCCATGAAATCAAACAAAGTACCGGCGGTAACGCCGGCCAAAATTCCAGGGCCGAGCACACGGCGAGCTCCCAGTCGCTTGACACCTTGACGCAGTTCCTGCGCGCCATACAGATAAGCGTTGCGCCAGGAGGCGCTTTCCGCTTGATAACCGAGCTGTTCAAAGGCATCGGCCAACAAAGCGCGTCCCGGCAGGTTCTGTGGCTCGGAAAACACCAAATGACTTAACACCTGCGCCACCCAGCGGTAATTACCGTCCTCGAAATCCTTCCGGGCACGTTCCAGAACCGCGGCAGATCCGCCCATATATTCAATCGTCTTTAGTGCAGTTTTCCCGCGTGGAAGAGGGTTCAAATTGGCCGGATTGGCGTCATACCAGCTCAGATAACGTTGATAGACGGCCTTTGAATCGTGAGACACGGTTCCGTAGTAGCCACGCACCGACCAATTTTGATCCAGCCCTGTCGGCAAGTCGAGTTGCTCCGATATCTCGGCCGGCGTCAATCCATGGTTCATCAGACGCACTGTCTGATCATGGATATACTTGTAAACATCCCGCTGGTTCTCAAGATATGCGCGGACCTTTAAACGGCCCCAAGTGGGCCAATGGTGCTGGCCGATCAAGATATCCGTCTGGTCACCAAAAAGACAAATCGCGTCTGAGATATGGCGGGCCCACATTCGGGAATCCCGGACCAAGGCTCCACGGAGAGGAATTAGATTATGTAGCAAATGGGTGGCGTTTTCTGCCAGGTTCAAAACCCCAAACTGAGGCAAGAACATATGCATTTCAGCTGGCGCTTCAGAATCGGGCGCCAATTGAAATTCCACCTCAACGCCATCAATCATGTGGGTTTCAGTCGGCTTCGTGATGACACACGTAGGTGCAATCAAAGTCACTCGGCCACGTGCTATTGTCTTACCTAACCCTGCGTCTACCTGGCCCTTGGGACCGGTTTGCAGCAAACCGCCAAACTGGTACTGAGCCCTACGGCTCATGGCGGTCCCGACCAATACGTTTTCTCCGGCTAGTTCCTCCATGAACCGGTCCGGCGCAATCACGACAACCTTGCCAGCTTTCACTTCGTCGGTCGAGATGACGCCCACGACACCACCGTAATGATCCACATGGCAGTGACTATAGATTACACAGACCACGGGTTTGGCTTGCCGATGGGAACGATACAATTCCAATCCAGCGCGGGCCATCTCCGCCGTCGTCATAGGATCGATGACGATGAGGCCTGTGTCTCCCTCGATGATCGTCATGTTGGCCAAATCAAGACCGCGTATCTGATACACCCGTTCGCAAACCTTAAACAAGCCACTGTTCATGTTTAGGCGAGCCATGCGCCACAGGCTGGGGTTTACGGTATCGGGCGCCTCCTCGTCATTGAGGAAGTCATAGGCTTGTAAATTCCAAAGTGCGCGGCCCTGCTCGTTGCGCACGACGCCGTCGGGAATGGTGGCAATGAAACCACGGCGGGCAAGTTCAAAATCTTCCGTATCGGAAAAGGGCAGACGTTCCCGGACGGCCCTTTGTGCTGCCCTGGTAAATTCCGTCGCTGCTTTTGTTTCGGTGGTCATAAGGCTACCCCTTTCTATTACAGAACTCGGATCATGTTGGACCGTTCTACATGCTGACGATAAGATATCCGAAGGAAGGGATGAACATGGACGAAAAGAAGGTCTTCGATCTAGGTAATCTGCACCTGCAAAGCGGAATGATACTTCCAAACGCTCAGTTGACTTACCAGACCTATGGCAAGCTGGCAGCGGATCGGTCCAATGTCATTTTGTATCCCACATCGTATGGCGCACACCACACGGATATCGAATGGTTGATTGGCCCCGGCAAAATTTTGGACTCGGACAATTGGTTCATCATCATTCCAAACATGTTCGGTAACGGCCTGTCGTCCTCGCCTTCCAACATTGCGGAACCCTACGGGATGGGGCGTTTTCCACCATTCAGCCATTGGGACAATGTGCACGCGCAACGGCGCATGCTGGCGGACGTATTCGCAATTGACCAAATTGCTCTGGCCTATGGATGGTCCATGGGCGCCCAGCAAGTCCTGCACTGGGGGTCGATATTTCCCGATCAGGTGGGGACGATTTGCGCCGTCTGCGGCTCAGCGCGAACGTCGCCCCATAACAAGGTATTTCTGGAAGGCGTCCGCTCCACTCTGACCGCTGACCAGAATTGGCAAAACGGCGGCTTTATTGACCGGCCTGTACGGGGGCTTCGCGCTATGGGACGGCTTTACGCCGGCTGGGCCATGAGCCAAGCCTTTTATCGCGAGGGGAAATATCTAGAACTGGGGTTTGTCTCTCTGGAGGATTATTTGGTACGCGCCTGGGAAGGAAATTTCCTTCGCCGCAATGCCGATGATCTATTGTCCATGCTGTCCACCTGGTACCAATCCGATGTTTCGGACAACGAAATTTACAACGGGAACCTATCGGCTGCCTTGGGTGCGATCAAGGGCCGCACAATGATCATGCCGTCTCGCACGGATTTGTACTTCACGCCCGAGGATGCTGAAGCTGAATGCGCTCAAATTCCCAAAGCAGAATTCCGTCCGATCGAGTCCATCTGGGGTCATCGCGCCGGCAATCCTATCGACAACTCAGAGGACGAGGCCTTCCTGCGCGCGGCCGTCCGACAGCTTTTGGAAGCATAGTATTAATGAAACCCAGAGCGGCACATATCTTGGTCCAGGTAAAGGCGTCCTGCTAGTGAGACAGGCTGCACCCAAATCACCCTGGCGTATCGGTGTTGATGTCGGAGGCACTTTCACCGATATGGTTCTTCGCGACGATGCTGGGGACTTGTGGGTCTTCAAGGCACCGTCTGTTCCTTCTGACCCCAGTCAAGGCGTCAAGTCCGTGTTGGACATCGCCGCCGCGGAACTATCTCTGACCCTGCCCACGCTGCTTCAGAATTGTGTTCTTTTTTTCCATGGATCCACAGTCGCCACTAATACAATTCTGGAAAAAAAGGGCGCAAAGGTTGGATTGCTAACCTCCAAGGGATTTCGCGATAGCCTGGAAATCCGACGTGGAATTCGCGAGAACATGTGGGATCATCGTGCCCCCTTTCCTGAGGTTTTGGTCCCCCGCTATTTACGCCGGCCAGTCGGCGGTCGCCTGGATAAGAACGGAGAGGAATTAGCCTCACTGGTCACATCGGATATCGACCAGGCAATGGATGTGTTCGAAGCAGAAGGCGTGGAGGCGATCGCCATCGCCCTGTTAAATAGTTATGGCAACCCAGCCCACGAGGACGCGGCTAGGGAACATTTGCAACCGTTTCCTTGGGTATCTCTTTCCAGCCGCATTGCCCCGATCATGGGCGAGTATGAGCGCACCTCGACTGCCGTGATCAATGCTTATATTGCGCCCAAGGTAGTCAGTTATCTGCGCCACCTGGATGCCGAATTAAGAGAGCAGGGCCTGTCAAGACCGATCCTGCTGTTACAGAGTAACGGCGGCGCCGTCTCCGTGGACCAAGTATCTGAACGCGCCGTTAACCTAGTCCTATCTGGACCAGCGGCGGGTGTCGGCGCCCTGGGTCTGTACGCAGGACTGGCAGGAAATGACAATCTAATCGCCATGGAAATTGGTGGAACCAGTTGCGACGTGACCTTGATGGGTGAGGGCCAAGTGACCGTCACCGATGAACTAATGATTGATGGCTATCACGTGGCGACGCCATCAGTGGATATCCACACGGTAGGCGCTGGAGGTGGCACCATCGCCCGGGTGGACGAAGCTGGCTTGCTTCATGTTGGGCCGCATGGCGCCGGAGCGCGTCCGGGACCGGCCTGTTACGGACTGGGCGGCCTGGAACCAACGGTTACCGACGCCTATATGGTCTTGGGACGGTTGCGGCCGGGGCCGTATGCAGGTGGCAGCGTAACCTTGGACGACGCCCTTGCCCGAAAGGCCGTATTGGACAAGATAGCGACGCCTTTGGATATTACTGTCGAAGAAGCCGCCACGGGCATCATCCGCTTGCTCGAACAGAACCTACTGCACGCGGTGGAACATATTTCTATCCAACGGGGCCACAACCCAAGGCGATTTACGCTTGTCGCTGCCGGGGGTGCAGGGCCTATGCATGGCTCCGGGGTGGCCCGAGCTTTGGGCTGCCGCCGCGCCTACGTCCCCCGGCAAGCTGGTGCCTTCTGTGCTTTGGGAATGCTGCACACCGACATCCGGCAGGACTATCTCTCCGTTCATTTTGACAATCTGGATACAGTGGATGAAGCGACTTTGCGGGAAGGCTTCGATCCCCTAATCGATCGGGCGACCAAGGCATTGGCCGCCGACGATTTCATTGGCGACAAGGCGAAAATCAGCCGGCAACTTGATTTACGTTATCGTGGCCAATTGTGGTCCATCCGGATTGAATTATCCGAAGGCGTATTTGATGCAGTTGCCGCTCGCCAGAGTTTTGATGCCGACCACCAACGCCAATATGGCCATACTCAGCCCGGTGGCACCATCGAAATCACCGCCCTGCGGGTCACGGCACTTGGCCTGATCGAACAGACCTCCCCTATGGCAAGAGCTCCAATGAAAAATTTACCGACGCCTATCGCCCGACGCATGGTCTATACGGATCGAATACATGGCTGGATGGAAACACCCATCTATTCCGGCCCTGACTTGGCCCCAGGCTTTGAACAGGACGGGCCGCTATTGATCGAAGAACTGACCACAACAGTATACGTCGGACCAAACGATCGTCTAATCGTGGATCAAGGGGACAATTTTCTGATCGACTTGGAGGCGCCAGATGACTGATATGGCAGATCTGGATCCTATCGTTCTGGCACTGGTTCAGAACCGACTTGATCATATTTCCCGCCAAATGGGCTGGGTTATGACACGGACGGCACGCAGTCCAATATTTTCACAAAGCCATGACTTTTCCTGTTTCATTTCCGATCCCGACGGAACGCTGGTCAGTCAGGCTGACGGCATTCCTATTCACACAGGTGGTGGTGGTTTTGCGGTGCGCTCGATACTGCGAGATTTCGCCGAAGACATATGGGACGGCGACGTCTTCGTCTTGAATGACCCTTACACTGCCGGCGGCAATCATCTACCCGATTGGGTCATTGCCCGACCGGTCTTTTTTGCTGGGGAATTGGTAAGTTTTGCCTGCAACCGGGCTCATCAAGCAGATATTGGTGGCGGCGCGGCCGGTACATATAATTCGGAAGCCAAGGAGATCTTCCACGAGGGCATCCGACTGCCGGTTCTTAAACTAATCGTCAATGGCGAGACACGGCAAGACATCTGGCGTCTGCTGATGATAAACACCCGTACTGCGGAGGCTCTGGATGGTGACCTCCGTGCCATGATCGGCTCCACTAAGATTGGCGCCGATCGCATCGTCGCCCTGGTCGAAGAATTGGGTATGGATCAGTACCGCAGCTACTTCGAGGGCATCCTCGACCACGCCGACCGCAGTTTCCGTAACTGCGTTGCCTCTATTCCCGACGGCGATTACCGAGCCGAAGAGCCCATCGACAATGACTGCTTTGAAACGATCGACGAGGCCATCCGGGTTCGCTTGGGCGTCAAGGGCGAGACCCTGGAAATTGACTTCACCGGCACCGCGCCCCAAGTGCAAGGTTTCAAGAATTCATCCATCGCCAACACCTGGTCAGCAGTCTATATGGCGGTATCCTCGTATTTCGAACACGATCTACCACGCAACGAAGGTACTTTCCGAACCGTCGCCATTACCGCGCCTGAGGGCACCATCGTCAATGCCAAACCACCGGCAGCGATGACTATGAATACGGTGTTTGTGGCACACGAGATTGTGCATGCAATCTGGAAAGCCTTGAACCAGGCGGTGCCGGAACGCAGCTGTGCCGGTTGGGCCAAATCAATCCACGGCACTACCTCGGGCAGCACTGGTGAGGAAAGCCCATTCGTTATGTATCATTGGAACGTAGCACCGGGCGGCGGCGCGGTGGATGGCCGCGACGGCTTCAACCAGATCGGCCACCTAATCGCCCTAGGCGGCCTGGTCTTACCTAATGTGGAAACCTACGAACAACTCTACCCCGTGCTGTTCAAACGGCAGGAATTCCGTTGCGACGCCGCCGGTCCCGGCACTTACCGCGGCGGCACTGGAGCCGATTTCGAGGTCGAGATCAAAGTTCCAGCCGAATATGCCTTCCGCGGCGAAGGACTGCATACCCCGTCCTGTTTCGGTGCCTCCGGCGGCCAGGCTGGCCAGGCTGGAAGCATGGAGCTGCACCTTGTCGATGGTGAGTATGTCGAACCACCGAAATACGCGGTGCGCCATTACAGACCGCTCAGCTTGCGTGCCTCCTCGCCCGGTGGTGGCGGCTGGGGCAATCCGCGGCAGCGGGATCCGGCAAGAGTGCTGCGAGATGTGCGCGATGGTGTGGTTAGCAGCGCAGCGGCGGAAAGCGTTTATGGCGTTGTCCTAAACCAAAATGGTATATCCGTGAACCAGGCTGCGACGGCGGATTTGCGCAAGCTTTAGGCCTATTTTTGGGGAGTATGAGTGACATGAGTGACGAAATGAACGGAGCCGAAAGCCTGGTGCGGACACTGATCGCAGGCGGCGTAGATGTATGTTTCACTAACCCGGGAACGTCGGAAATGCATTTCGTTGCCGCCCTCGACAAGGTACCCGGTATGCGCTGTATCCTAGGTCTGTTCGAGGGCGTTGTCACCGGTGCGGCGGATGGTTACTACCGGATGTCTGGAAAGCCGGCCTCCACTCTGCTGCATCTTGCGCCCGGCCTGGCCAACGGTCTGGCCAATCTGCACAATGCCAAAAAAGCGGATTCCGGTATAGTCAACATCGTCGGCGAACATGCTACCCATCACATCAAGTTCGACGCACCGCTGACGGCGGACATAGAAGGCACGGCGGCACCCATGTCGCATTGGGTTAAGACCTCGCCAACCTCGGCAACTATTGCCGACGACGGTGCCCTGGCAATCGAGGTGGCGCGGCAGACACCTGGACAGATCGCCACTCTGATCCTGCCC
>CAJWZI010000016.1 GCA_913049615.1 uncultured Alphaproteobacteria bacterium
AAAAGAATGCCGCTCCATTGGTGGTTGTGCGACTGGAGAAGCACGGATATCAGGCGGGTATAACTTACCGGCTCAACATGTGATCCACGCCGTGGGACCCATTTGGCGCGGCGGTGGATCAAACGAAGCCTTGCTTTTGGCCGGATGCTATCGTCATTGTTACTGCCTGGCGGATCAAGCAGGTCTGCTTTCCTTAGCTTTTCCCGCTATTTCGACGGGCATATTCGGCTATCCCGTCGAACAGGCAGCAGAAATTGCCCTCGGAGAGGCGAGGTCCTATTCAGAGAATCCGGGTGGCCTACTACGAATAGTATTTTGTTGTTTTGGCAACGAAGTCACAAACGTCTACCGTCGGCTTTATGATGAATTTCCTTCAAACTGATGTCCTGGTCATCGGAGCAGGAGGGGCCGGTATGTACGCCGCCATCACCGCTGCCGAAGCGGGCGTCAGCATCCTGCTACTGGATAAGAGCGTGGTGGGACGGTCGGGGGCCACGATAATGGCGCAGATGACGGTTGCGGCGGCGATCGGCGAACCGGAGCAGGATCATTGGCGCTTTCACTTGGCGGATACAATCACTGCTGGTCGAGGGCTGGTGGATGAGCCTCTGGCCCAAATTTTGTGCCAATCGGCACCAGATCGAATTCGACAGATGGATGATTGGGGCGTGGGGTGGGCTCGTGACAGGGAACGCGGTAACCGCATTACCCAGGCCCATGCGCCAGGCCACGACCGTAATCGCTGTGTCTATGTTGATTTCTTGAACACAGGCCCAGCCACCGCGAGAACTTTGCGCAATAAGACGCGCCAGTATAATAATATTCGACGGCTCTCTGACCTGATGGTCATAGACCTGGTGGTTCAAGACGGACGGGCACTGGGCGCTGTAGCTCTGCATCTCGAAACCGGCCAGGCGGTGACAATCGCCGCCGGTGCTACGGTGATCGCCACCGGAGGATTGACGGGGCTGTATCACCGCAATTCTGCCTCCGCTAATATGGGTGGGGACGGTTTTGCCATGGCTCTGCGTGCCGGGGCGGAACTGATCGATATGGAATTCGTGCAGTTCTTCCCCATCGGTCATCTTGCCCCCCGTCTGATCGGGATGGATCCTATCATGTGGGACCCCTTCCGTTACAAATTAGGTGGCCGCCTGCTGAACGGTGAAATGCAAGAATTCACCCAGAACTATGGTGCGGCGGAGGACGGTAAGTATCTGGTCACACGCGACACCGCGACCTACGCAATCTTCAAGGAGGTGGAGGCTGGTCGGGGATCGCCTCATGGCGGAGCTTGGTTATCCTTTGAGCATATAGCAGAGGCGGATTTACGGACGGCATTTGGTCCCGTGATCGACCGTCTGACCAACAACGGTATCGATTTGACCCGAATGCCCATCGAAGTTTCCCCCATTGCCCATTATCACATGGGAGGTCTGAGAGTGAACGATGCCCTGGAAACCAACGTAAAAAATCTTTTCGCCGCGGGGGAGGCCGTGGGTGGGGCAAACGGTGCCAACCGGCTGTCTGGAAACGCCATTACAGAGGCGTTTGTGTTTGGCGAACTGGCTGGACGATCAGCCGCGTCGGCCTCCGAGGAGGTTAAGGGTGTCAGCGATGCCGCCACACCATTTCTTGCCGTACTAGAAGAAACAGCTCGTCGTCCGGAAGTGGGCGCCAATCCCACTGAAGCTATCGCCGATTTGCAAGCCATAATGCAACGCGATGTGGGGCCATTCCGCACAAATGAGGGCTTGCGGCGGGCGTTGGCCGCCATCGACCAGATGGCGGCGAACCTGCCGAGTATGGCCACCGGCGGCTCTTTGGCCTTCAACCAACAGCGGGCTGATTGGTTTGCCCTTCGGAATATGCTGGTCGTGGCCCGCGTGGTCACAACCGCTGCGCTAGGGCGTACAGAAAGCAGGGGCTCACATCAGCGGGAAGATTTCCCTATATTGGATAACACCTGGACTTGCCACCAGGTTATTACCCAGGATGGCCATGGCATAAATTTATCCCGCGCCGAAGTGCGCCGGCAGAACAATACAAAGGTAATGTAATGTCCGAGCGGTTGACGGCAATTTTGAAAATCCGTCGCGGCGTTTTTGGCGACCCCATCCGGTACGACAAATTCTGTTTTGAATTTGAACCCGGCCAGTCGGTGTTGGACGCCTTACGCGGTATCAAGCGCACGACCGATGGCACCCTGGCCGTGCGCTATTCTTGCATCAATGCCAATGCCTGCAAGGAATGCGTCATGCGTATCGATGGTGAGACCAGATACGCCTGCACCACACCTATCTCGGCGGGCGAAATGCTGATTGAACCTTTACCCAACAAACGTCTGATCCGCGATCTGGTCACTGACACTCTGCCTCCCGACGAGCGACTGGATCTTGGAGCGGCATAGCCGCGTTCGTACTGATGCCGGTTGTCCTATCCAAACCATAGGCGGGGGCGGATGAGGGTGAGGAAGAGACAAAGCAGCAGACCAATACCGGCTATGAAAAACGTGTAGCGATAGGCGAGCAGGAAGGCGTCCAGTGCGTTCGTATCGTTGCCGCCTAAGACCTCTCGCAGTTCCGCAAAGATCAGAGATAGGCAGGTTGCGCCTAAAATCACTCCGATGGTGCGGGAGACCTGTACCAGGCTGCCGGCAACACCACGATCGCGCACATCAAGGCGCTGCGCTGCGACGTCCAAAATGCAAAGTTGGAATAGTCCTAGGCCCAGGCCTTGAATGAACATCGGGATGGCCATGGTGGTAAAATTCACGTTTTGGGTCCATGTGCCCATTGCTATGGTTGCCAAGGCCACCAAAAAGGAGCTTAACAGGGCAATTGGGCTGGCGTTAATTGATACCCGCCGCCAGCTTAACAACCAGCCACCTATGGGGGCGGCGACCACTTGGCCTACGGCAGATACGGCAAGAATAATGCCGCCGGCGCCTAAACCGAATCCCGTTGCTCGTACTAGGAAATAGGGCACGATTAGATAGGGCGCAAACCCTACCAGCATGACCAGGCCATTGAAGACGTTCAGGACCGTAAAATCCCACTGGCCGAAGGCGACCACGGGGATAATTGGTTCCTCTGAACGGACTTCGCGCCAGACAAAAAATACCAGCGCAGCAATGCCCGCTATTCCAATTGAGATGCCATAGCCACCCTGGCCAGTTATATGATTGAGCGCCAGCATGAGAGCTCCAAGGCCAAACGCTAACAGCAATCCGCCCAGAAAATCGAATTTACCTGTTCTCCGTTCTGCCTGTCGGTCGGGCAGCCAGGGCAGGGTTATTAATGCAGCTAACGAGATTGGCAAGCGGAACCAGAAGACGGCTTCCCATCCCCAGATCTGAACCATAAATCCGCCAAGGAACGGGCCGACTGCAGCGCCTATCCCGAACATCATGGTATAGGCACCCAGAACCCGCGCACGGCTGCTTTCCGGAAAGAGTGCTGTCGCAAGAGCGGGACCACAACTCAAAACGAGAGCCGCGCCGATCCCTTGCAACAACCGCGCAAGTAGCAGCCAGTGAAAGGCTGGAGCCAAAGCACACGCGGTGAATGCGACAGCTGAAAGGGCCAGACCAATCAGAAATATGCGCCTATGCCCAAACATATCCCCTAGTTTGCCGAACACCAGCATCAGGGCGGCGTAGGTCAATACGTAAGACAGCACCACCCATTGAATATCTGAGATGGCAATAGAGAAATCGGTCGTGATGTCTGGGAAAGCGATATTAACGGCTCTATCCAAGGGCACGATCAAGGTGCCCAAGCCGATAACCAACATGCCCGCTAGGGCAGACCCTTGACCCGGTAGTTTCAATAGACCGCCTTTAAATCCGAAACTTCGCTGGTGACTGACCCTTGTTTCACGCAACTTGCCAAAGTGACAAGATATTCATCGCACCTAGCATTAGGATTACTGGTTAACAGGGCTTTCATTCCCTTGGAATTCTTAACCAAGTCAAGTGGCGATCCCCGCTGACCCATGGTCTGGGTGACCTGGCTCACCAGCTCCCGTGCTGGCGTGACCATTTACTTCAGAACTTCCGGGTTGATGACATTCGCCGGATCCAGCTTGCCATCAAAACAATCCACCACATTTTGAGCCGCGATCTGACCCATACGAAAAACCGACTCCTGCGTCACTCCGGCAGAATGAGGGCTGACAATAATATTCTCCAATTGGAAGAGGGGATTGTCATTGGTTGCCGGTTCCACCACGAATGGATCAATCCCGGCACCGGCGATGCCTTTGGATTTCAGGATATCATAAAGCGCCCCTTCGTCGACGATGCCACCGCGCGCCGTATTGACCACAAAGGCTGTTTCCTTCATGGCAGTTAATTCGGCGGCAGCCACCATGCCGTTGGTTTCTTCGTTCTTCATGCAGTTGATAGACAGAAAGTCGATCTCCCCCAAATTTGCCCGCCAGTCATCGACCGGCGTAGCCCCGGCGGTACGAATTCCGTCTTGCACCACGTAAGGGTCGTGCACCATTACATCCATTTCCATCGCTACCAACCGATTAACCAGGCGGCGGCCGATCTTGCCAAAGCCTAAAACCATCGCCGTACGCCCCGCCAGATCGAAGGCCGGCAAATCCCAACGCACGGCCCAGTTACCCTTACGGGTTTCCCGGTCGTAGGGGATGGCCTGTTTGGCGAGGGCCAGCATAAAAAACAGCGCGTGTTCGGCGACGGTCACGGAGTTTGCGATGCCCGCTATAGTTAGGGGAATACCTGCCTTGGTCAGTGCAGGCACGTCGACCGCATCATATCCCACCCCAAAGCGGGAAGCGATTTTCAGCTTGTCCCCCGCTTCAATCAGTCGCGGAGTTAACGGGGCAATGCCCAAGATCACCGCATCATAATTGCCGATGTGCTGATGGATATTGTCTTCACTAAGCTCGGTAAAGCGCTCCAATTCAATATCATCCCGTCCGTCGAACACGGACTTCAGGCCATCGCTGATCGCCAACTGCACCATGACGCGTTTTGCCATTTTTTTCTCTTTACGTTTCCAGTTGATATTGCTGCATCACTTCTACTCCGATACTCAGTGATTGCCCAGGGCTCCCGCTGGACCTAAGTTTCAAGGCCTGGTGGTGAGGGTTGCAGGATAGCCGCACTGAGTTAGAAGTAATGACGGATCAGCTCGCCGAACACAAATTACTATCAAGAATGAAGGCACTGAGATTTCTATCGCCATGGTGCGCCGCACTAATTTTTCAGCTTTTCCGCAACCAAAGATGGTTTGCCATTTGATCTCCTGAGGGCCTCAGCGCCCAATGAGGATCTTCTCTTCGAAGAGCGGGTCACTGCCTACCTGGTGAGCAGATTGACACACCTTGCTCATTGTCACCACGCGAACGGTAAAATATCATCACCTCGGTTCAGAAATTCGGCTAGTAACTGACATGGAATTGAAGAATATTGAAGCAGGTGTCTTGAACGTTGTGTATGAAGAATGGGGTCCTGCTGTTGGCGAGCCGGTCTGTCTTTTACATGGTTTTCCCTATGACGTCCGGGCATATGAGGAGGTCGCACCGCGCCTGGCTGAGTTCGGTTGCCGGGTAATTGTACCTTATTTGCGCGGCTATGGGCCGACACGTTTTCTGTCCCCTGATACGCCCCGATCTGGCGAGCAAGCTGTTCTGGGCAATGACCTACTGACGTTGCTGGATGCCCTGGAAATCGAAGCCGCTGTCCTAGGTGGATATGATTGGGGTGGACGGGCCGCCTGCATTGTTGCTGCCTTGTGGCCGGAACGAGTTAAAGGTCTAGTCAGTTGTAACGGCTACAATATCCAGAATATCGCAACTTCTAGCCGGCCTGCCGCACCTGAATTGGAGTATAAATTCTGGTATCAGTATTATTTCCATAGCGAGCGGGGTCGCGCGGGCCTGGACGCCAATCGGCATCCCTATTGCAAACTGTTGTGGCGGCTGTGGTCGCCCAACTGGGATTTTGGCGATGCCGCCTATGACCGCACGGCCAAGTCCTTCGAAAACCCGGATTTCGTCGACGTAGTGATCCATTCATACCGTCACCGCTACGGTCTGGTACCTGGCGACCCTGCCGTCGCCGATATTGAAGCTCGCTTGGCCACACGTATCCTGATTTCAGTTCCCACTGTGGCCATGGATGGCGGTGGCGACGGCGTCGTTGGTGAGAACGGCTGTGTGGGTCATGAACGTTTCTTCACCGGCCCTTATCGTCGCCAAGTGATCCCTAGTGTGGGTCACAACCTGCCTCAGGAAGCCCCAGCAGAATTCTCCAAGGCAATTTTGTCATTGGTTGGACCGACGTCACGGTGGACCGTTCAACCCTCAACCTAGTCGAAACAAATGTCCTTGATATCGTCGGGAAAGATTGGGAACGGAAATCACAACATATTCCGGAAATTCGATTTTTCTGGCGTCACCGTCAGCTTGAAGCGCCTCGCCCGGCAATAGGTATGAATCATGGACAAGGCCCGCTTCGAATATCCTTTGGTGTAGAATTGATATGTGGTCTTAGCGGCTATTGTCACGTCGATTCCGCGAGGATCATATCGGCAGCCTTTTCTGCAATCATTACTGTTGGCGCATGAGTATTGCCAGACACCAAAGTGGGCATAATAGAGGCATCGACGACCCGTACCCCCTGCAATCCGCGCACCCGCAACTGGTCGTCAACTACAGCCATGGCATCGTTATCCGGTCCCATTCGGCAGGTGCCCACCGGGTGATAGACTGTGGCGCCGGTGGCGCGGGCATAGGCAATCAATTCATCGTCAGTCTGAATATCAGGTCCCGGTTGTATCTCAAAGTCTACATACGACGCTAATGCTGGCTGGGCGGCGATATCCCTGGCGATCCGCAGGCCGGCGGTCAAAGCGGCACGGTCGATTTCGTCAGCCAGAAAATTTGGCCGGATTGCAGGTTCGCTGCCAGGCGTCTTATCGCGAATATGAATAGAGCCTCGGCTTTCCGGACGTAATTGACAGGCCGCCAGGGTCATCCCAGGGTCGACGTCTAGGCGGCGATCCTTGTTCCCGGAAAGACTGGCATGGGCGCCGTGGAACTGTACATCTGGCGTTCCCAGTTCTAGCCGGGTGCGGACAAAACCATGGACGATGCCTGCTGTGTATGTCAGCACGCCGCGACGGGCTATGCCGTACTTTAAGGCTTCGATGGCCAGGCGCCAGCCCCTGCTTTTTTCATTCAGTGTCCGGGCATTACGTACCCGCCAGCTGGCCCGGCTCATATAATGGTCGCGGTAATTCTCACCTACACCGGGAAGTTCATGACGTACCTCGATGCCCAGGTCTCGCAATAGGCCAGGCTGTCCGATGCCAGACAATTCTAGAAGTTGCGGTGACTGCACGGCGCCGGCGCTCAATATTACCTCGCGTCTGGCATGTGCCTGGTGCACCTCATCCCCTATCTGATATTCCACGCCAGTGACGCGCTTACCGTCCATTAGAAGACGTGCTGCGATAGCGTTCATTTGGATATGAAGATTTGCCCGATGTGCCGCTGGGCCTAGAAAGGCCCGCGCTGCGCTGTGGCGGCGGCCATGGCGCTGGGTCACTTGATAATAACCAAAGCCGTCCTGATTCTCACCGTTGTAGTCGGGGTTGATACCGTATCCGGCTTGACCACCGGCTTCGATCATAGCATCCAGCAGCCGGTCATTCTCCCGCATGTCAGCCACATTCAATAAACCGCTTCCGCCGCGCAGGTCGCTGCCCCCCCGTTCGAATTTTTCCGACATTTTGAAAAAGGGCAGAACCTCGTCAAACGACCAGCCTCGATTGCCCATCTGGGCCCAGGTGTCGTAGTCCTGGGACTGGCCGCGCACATACAACATACCATTTATGGAAGAGGAGCCGCCCAGGACCTTGCCCCGAGGAATTGGGATTTTTCGTTTATCAGTTGCTGCTTCCGGTTCTGTCTCAAAGCACCAATTGACCGACGGGTCGTTCAGGGTCTTGTTGAAGCCAACGGGGATATGAATCCAAACGTTGCGGTCCTTACCGCCGGCTTCCAGAAGCAACGTCTTGGTCCGGGGCGGTACGGTTAGCCGGTTGGCCAGGACGCATCCTGCCGAACCTGCGCCAATCACGATATAGTCGAAAACCGACATCGCTCTGTCTCCCCTTGGATTTGACGTCATTCTAACGTTATCCTTCGTCATGCGCGATACCGCCCTCTCAGTCACAGGCGATGGGCCTGCTGTGGTTCTGGTACATGGCATGGGGCTGAACCTAAATATGTGGCAGGGACAGCTCACCCAGCTCGCCCGGAACTTCAAAGTGGTGAGGTACGATTTGTTGGGTCACGGGCGAAGTCAGGCCCGTCCAGGGCCCTATAATATGATTGATTTCGTGGATCAATTGGAGCGTCTTCTGGATCATTTGTCGATTCAACGCTGCTATCTGGTTGGGTTTTCATTAGGCGGGCTGATCGCCCAGGCATTTGCCATCGCATTTCCTAAAAGAGTTTGTCGGCTGGTGGTCCTTAATGCCGGCTATGACCGCAGCGACAAAGAACGGGCCGGGATGATAGAACGGTTGCGGACCGCCCGGCGGGATGGCTATGGCGCAACGGTGGAAATGGCATTGGAGCGCTGGTTCACAGAGACATTTGCCACCGATCACCCAGAAACCATAGACCAGGTTCGCTGCTGGATGCACTCTAATGACCCGGACATCTATCCGGAAATCTATCGGGTTCTTGCTTTCGGGGATCAGGCTCTAGCGAGCGAAATTCGAAAGATACGATGTCCCACCCTCGTTTTGACTTGTAACGATGACGTGGGTAGTCCACCGGACATGGCTCGCCGCATGGCTCAAGCCATCCCTGGGGCCCAGTTGGCCATCGTGCCGGGATTAAGACACATGGGTTTGATGGAGGCGCCATCGGCAATTAACGAAATTCTTGTTTCCTTTTTGGAGGTATGAACAATTTTTGGTGGCTGGTGTAGGCGGTCCCCCGTGGCTATATTGCCGCAGCACTACAAATCAGGAAAAAAAGAACCGCCCAAAGGCATACGAGGAGATCGCCATGAGAGAAGCTGTCATTGTTTCCACCGCCCGCACGCCGATTGGCAAAGCCTATCGCGGCGCCTTTAACAACACGGAAGGTCCGATCATAGCTGGCCATGCCATTCAGCATGCCGTGGCTCGTGCGGGCATTGAGCCAGGCGAGGTCGATGACGTGATTATCGGCTGCGCTTTGCAGCAGGGCACTACCGGTGGAAACACCGCGCGACAAAGCCTGCTGGCGGCCGGCCTGCCGGTGGAAGTCAGCGGCATGACCCTGGACCGCCAATGCTCCTCCGGCATGATGGCTATCGCCACTGCCGCCAAGCAGGTCATTGACGATGAGATGCCTATCTGTGTGGGCGGCGGAGTAGAATCCATCTCCATGGTGCAAACCGGTAACATGAATACTCATGCCAATACCTCCGTCACCAGCAAGGCCAAGGACATCTATATGGCCATGTTGAATACGGCTGAAGTGGTCGCCGACCGCTACTCCATCAGCCGCGACGACATGGACGCTTACGGCCTGCAAAGTCAAATGCGCACTGCGGCAGCGCAACAAGCTGGCAAATTCGACGATGAAATCATGCCTATGACCTCTATCAAAATGGTCACCAACAAGGAAACCAAGGAGGTCACGGAAGAAGAGGTGACTTTGGACAAGGATGAAGGCAACCGCCCGTCCACAAATCTAGAGGGCCTGGTCGGCCTGAGCCCAGTGTTCGAGGGCGGCACAATTACCGCCGGTAATGCTTCACAACTGTCCGACGGTGCCTCCGCCGCGGTGGTTATGGAGGCCAAGCTGGCCGAACAGCGTAATATCGAACCCCTGGGCATCTATCGCGGCTTGGCCGTGGCCGGCTGCGAGCCAGACGAAATGGGTATTGGGCCAGTGTTTGCCGTTCCAAAATTGTTGGAGCGAAACGGCCTGACGGTGGACGACATCGATCTGTGGGAATTGAATGAAGCCTTTGCGGTGCAAGTACTCTATTGCCGAGAGCGCCTGGGTATCCCCGACGAGAAACTGAACGTGAGCGGCGGTGCGATTTCAATTGGCCATCCCTATGGCATGAGTGGCGCCCGCATGGTCGGACATGCTCTGATCGAAGGTAAGCGCCGAGGCGCCAAGTATGTGGTTTGCACCATGTGCATCGGTGGTGGCATGGGTGCGGCGGGCCTGTTCGAGGTCGCCTAACCCGCTCCGTTTGGATTGATGGGTATCATTGCGGGCGCCTCGTCCGGGGGGCGCCCCGCAACTGTCCAAATCGTTTCAAAACTATTCACTACTCAACTATTTGGTTCGGGTCGGCGTCTAAGATGCATGCATCTATTTGCATGAATAAGGCGGAATAGGCCACACGCACGATTAGGATTTTGGTATCCGTACCAGGGCGATCAGAGGCAGCACTGCCAGGCTGGCGATGGTATAGGCCTTGAAGGCATTGATATAGCCAATCAGTGCTGCCTGCCGATCCATTTCGCTGCTAAGCGCGGCCAAACTGGCGCCACTATCCGTATTCCAGGCACCCAGGGACCAGGGCAGGGTCAAGACCTTGTTGAAATCAGAAATGAACTCGTTCATTTCGGCGTAATTTGCTGACGTGGAAATAATCACTATGGTAACCGAAAGAGAGATGAAAACAGCGCTGCCCAGGTTGCGCAGCATGTGATAAACCGCCGAAGCCTCATCTAAAAATTTGTCGTCCAGGGTGGCAAATGTGGCCACCGTGAGTGGCACCCAGATGATACCGACGGCCATGCCTTGGAGGACGGAATTCAGCCCGACGTCAATAATCGTCGCATTGGCGTCAAAACTGGACATATGCAGACCCGAAGCAACCTGGATCAGAAATCCAATGCTTATGCCGATGCGGGGGTCGATTTTGGATATGAAGATGGCGGCAAAAAAACCACCCATCGCGCCGGCCCCACGTAAACCTAATATGATACCAATTGCACTGTCAGGGTAGCCCAACAAGCCCTGCAGCATGGGAGGCAGCAGCACCATCGGCGTGAAATTCAACATTCCGTAAATTGCAACGATGATCAGACCAATCAGGAAATTACGGTTCAACAGCAGGCGGGGTTCAAGAAATGGTCGATGGGCGGTCACGCTGTGCACCACAAACAAATGAAAGGCAACTAAGGCCAACACGGTTTCGATGATGATCTCAGGACTTTCGAACCAGTCCAACCGCTGACCTCTGGACAAAAGCAGTTGTAAGCAAATAATTGCGACCGAAAGAGACAGGAAACCAGTCCAATCCAAGGTCACGCCCGATGGTCTGCTTTTGTCTGGCAGAAAAGCATACAGTCCTGCCAGAGCAATGGCGCCAAAAGGCAAAAACATGTAGAATGCCGCCTGCCAGCCATAGTCCTCCGCTAGCCATCCCCCCCAGATAGGCCCGATGACCGGGCCGACCACCACCGCCATACCGAACACGGAGGTGGCCACGCCGTGCTGATGTTTGGGAAAGGTGTCAAGAATGACGGCCTGACCCAGGGGAATAAGCGGTGCGCCAAAGGCCCCTTGGGCAATTCGGAAGAGCACCAGCAACGGCAGATTGGTTGCCAAACCGCAAAACAGCGTGGCGACCGTAAAGCCCGCCATACTCCCCAACATGACCTGCCGCCGACCAAACCGCGCCGCCAGCCAGCCTGACATAGGTGTCATCACGGCCGTGGCTAATATGTTAAAGGTCATAACCCAGGCAATTTCATCCTGAGTGGCGGATAGTGAACCTTGCATCTGCGGCAGGACTACCGAGACCACCAGAATAGCCATGGCGTATTGCATGGTCGCCAGTGTGATGGAAACCAAAATAGCCCAACGCCGTAGGACCGAGATAGCTTCAACCTGCTGTGCTGCAGCTGTCATGATCTGGCTATATCACCCTAGCTGACGGTTGGCGTCGCGATGTTTGGCGCAAGATGCTAAAATCTAATTTGATGTGAGGCGGAAGCAAAGAACTTCTAAAAATTGAGCGTAGCTCAGCACGGATGTTCCAGGAACGCAAAACTGTCCGATGGGCGGAGCACCTAGGCCCAAATAAGCAATTACAGAAAAACGCCTTTACGGCAATGGAGCAGGTTTGACTAAATTAAACCTTCCTTCTGGGCGCGTTTGCGGGCCAGCTTGCGGGCGCGGCGCACTGCTTCCGCCTTTTCTCGGGCACGACGTTCCGAAGGCTTCTCGAAATATTTCCGCATCTTCATCTCACGGAAGACGCCTTCACGTTGCAATTTCTTTTTCAGGGCGCGAAGGGCTTGATCTACGTTATTGTCGCGTACACTGACCTGTACCAGTGGTTCTCTCCTTAAAAAACCGCGGAATTCTGGAGTTTTCCAGCTAAATTTCCGGCGATCCAGTGATGTCTGGCTAGTCTCGAACACCGGGCGAAAAACACCTTTCGCCAAGTACCGCCAGCCGATTGCCGCCGTATATAGACGAAAGACCAGACAATGTGAAGGGTTGATCTAAGGCATGCTTGACCCTTACCGCGACATAAACCAAGATTTCCTTGTGCCCATATTGATCCTTGCCGTCGTAGCCATGCTAATCCAACAAACCATGGCTACAGTGGCTAAAACCGCTATTCCGGTCCTGATTCCCACCATCGCGCTAGAACTTGGAACCGCCTCTGAAGTGGTGCTCGCCTACACCTGGGTGTTCGCCTTTGTCGGCGTGCTGGTCATGGCAGGCTGCGGCACTTTCATTATCCGTTATGGGGGGATACGTATGAGCCAAGTTGGTGGCCTGTTGATGGCCCTGGGGCTGGCCGTTGTCACGTTGAGCGGCCTGGACCTGTGGACTGGTTTTCTGGCCCTCGGTCTGGCAGCGATATTAATCAGTGCCGGCTCCACATCGGCGACGCCTGCCAGCTCAGAAATACTGGCCCGGTATGCGCCAGCGAGAATAGCTCCCCTCATATTTTCCATTAAGCAGACTGGCGTGCCAGCCGGCATCGCCATCGCCGGCGCATTGTTGCTGCCGTTGGCCGTCTGGATCGGCTGGCAGGCAGCCGTTCTGGCCACTGCAGGCGTCTGCCTGCTGATAGCAGTCGGTTTACAACCGTGCCGTCGGGAATTAGACAGCAACCGCAATCCGCGGCAAAAGCTCGCCTTTGGTGATGTGAAAGAGACCGTTTACTTCGTCTTACGGCAACCGGCGTTGCGAAGTATGGCTTTGGCGGCCTTTGTATTTGTCGGGTTGCAGGCTATCTTCACAAACTTCACCGTGGT
>CAJWZI010000017.1 GCA_913049615.1 uncultured Alphaproteobacteria bacterium
CCGGCCACGGTAGAGATCGGACCCGCTTCGTAATATTGATCTGCGCGGGGCTTCGACACGCGCCCCACCACGCCTCGGATCAGGGCAGGGATTTGACGCATATCCTTGGCCCGCTCGATTGAAGTGACAATGATGGCTGTGGCGTTATCTGTTTCCACGCAGCAATCCAACAGATGTAGTGGTTTGCAGATCATTCGGCTGTTGATTACATCCTCTACGGTGACCCGCTGCTTGTAATAGGCTTTTGGGTTATTGGAAGCATGGTGGCTGTGGGCCACCTTGACATGAGCCACCTGCTCCGGCGAAGTGCCATAATCGTGCATATGGCGCATAAACGTTGGGGCGAATTTTTGTCCCGCGCTTTGCCAGCCGTAACTGCGTTCATGCAGAAATTCGTTGACCACGGGGGCCGCGGCGCGGGCGCCAGTGCCGCCAATGCGGGTCTGACTGTGTCCGTTCATAGAGCGGAATATGGCCACGGTTTGGCACATGCCTGCCTCAATCACGCCCATAGCGATACCGACCAACGCCTCGGTAGACGACCCACCGCCATTCACGTCCATGAAAAAATTCAAGCGGATACCCAGATCGGCGGAGACAAATGTGGACAAGGTAGAATCGCCACCCGAGTAGCTCAACATGCCATCCACCTCACCCGCATCCAAGCCCGCATCAACCATGGCATTGCGTACGGCGGTGACCGCCATGGCTCGGGTTGTGGTGTTGGAACCGCGCAAATACTCGGTCTCGCCTACACCAACGACGGCGTATTTTTCCCGCAGCGATGCACCCAGTTCAGGATCCAGTTGATCAATTTGCGCCATATGCGTTCCTCCCTCGTTGTTTTCTACTGCTATTGTCGCCCGCCATGTCGCATCCGTCTACGGACGAAGTCGTATCGCAAGCAAAATCATCAAGAAGCAGATACCGCTTAGCAAATAGAGCCCAGACGAGAACCCACCCGTTAGATCGGACAGGCCACCCAGGGTCAACGGCCCCAATATGCCGCCGATCTCAGCAGCGGAAAAGAACATGCCCCCCGCCGTACCCGCATGACGGCTGCCCACACCAGTGGTCTCCACGAGGGACAGCATCATTACTGTCATCATGGATCCCCTGGCGATACCCTGCAAAATCAAGCCTGCGGTTAGAGGCAGGTGGTTCCCTGCGAATTGCAGCAGAAATGCTGCCAGACCGGCAGAGAACACAAGGGCCACCATGATGGCCCGCCGTCTTTCTGGCGTGGCTAGACGGGGAATTAACAAGGAACTAGCCACACCAATGGCCGTGGGAATTGCTGCCCAAAAGCCCGCCTCGGCCGCAGTCATACCGCTTCGCCGCAATATCTCCGGCAGCCAGTTGTTCAGGCCATGATTGAAGAAGAATGCGCCGACGGCCATGATCAAAGTCAAACGCACGGCAGGAATTTTCAGCAAATCCAGGAACACGGCCGCTTGTCGCTGTGCGCCATCTGTCACCGCTTTGCCCTGCAATCTAACCGCTGTCGGGTGGCTGGCCAGAGCGAGCCAGATCACGCCAATCGCAAAGCTTATTCCTGCGTATAGGAACAGAACATGGCGCCAATTACCGTCCATCGCAGGCATGGCGAAGCTATTAGTGAAGGCGAGGGCGCAGATGCCACCCAGGGCGGGACCGGTGATATAAATACCCATGGCCAGCGCCCGACTGGACCCCGCGAACCACAAGCTGACCAATTTGGGCGCGCCAATGGAGATAAGGGGCCCTCCAATTCCAAAAAGAGCGACGGCAAAAAACAGGCCTAATTCGTCGTCGGCAAACCCACGGGCCATGGCCGACAAGGCTATAATTCCAGCTGAAGCAAATAGAGACGTACGCGGGCCGGCACGGTCCAGAAACACCCCACAGGGCATGGCAGATGCGACATAGACAAGCGGCCAAGCGCCCAATATCAATCCCATGACACCATCGCTTAACCCCAGATCGGTTCGGATCACCCCAACCAAGGGCGCCATAGCCACCTGTGTCAACCCGAAGGCGAAATAAACGAGCCAGACGCCGAATAACAGAACCCAGCGATATGAACTCCTCTCGCCGTCGTTCATGTGGCGCCGTTCATACGCAAAAGCCGCAGCTGAGCGATCTCATCCGAGCGGTGTAAACCTTCGAATTTTTCCTTTGAGCTGTCCAGGCCCGAGCCATGAAGATGGGACGGATAGGTTGAAACTTATTCTCTGTCGTTTCGGTAAAATTGGGCCTCAGCTTTTCCGACTGAGTGCGGCCGCCATACCCGGCTTCCAGGTTTCTTAACGTGTACTGTGGCCATTCCTGCATCTGCGATGATCAAAACTTCGTTTCAAAACCCTCGACTTGCTTGAATTTTTTGAGATGCGTTCTACGGTGAAAAGAGGTATCAGCCAACATCCGCTATGCGCGCTATCAATCCTACCGGCCCACAACACCACTCCCTTAACATGGATATATCCGGCCAGAACGAATTCATCCGTGGCGGCTTCCGGCACCAGTCTTATTCGTATGAGCGGGCATCCTCAATCGCCAGACCGTCGTCGGGTAGACTGTCAGCTTCCACTATTTCTGCTGAACCACGCAACTTTAATACAACCTGAATGGAGTCTTCGATCGCTTTGATCAACGACGGGTCGGCACCCGGCGCGGCCACCTTCATAGTCATCATGTCAGTGTTGTTCTCTGAAAAGATTATTAGACGCGCCTTAATAATTTCTGGATGACGACCGGTGATTTGCATGACACCAGATGGATGTACGAACATACCTTTGAACTTGGTAGATTGATCGGCTCGGCCCATCCAGCCGCTAATACGCATGTTCGTTCGGCCGCAGGGGCTGGTACCTGGAAGGATAGTGGAGAGATCCCCTGTGGCAAATCGGATCAATGGATAGGTAGGGTTCAGAGTGGTCACCACGACTTCGCCCACCTCACCCTCTGGCAAAGGTTTGGTGCCTAAAGGCTCAACAATTTCCAAAATCACACCTTCGTCGATGACCATGCCGTCGATGGCGTTAGTTTCATATGCCACGCTGCCCAGATCAGCAGTGCCATATCCCTGAAGAACAGAGACACCCAGATCGGACAACTCCTGACGCAAGCTCGGCGGCAGGGCCTCTGCGCCCACGAGACCGTTTTTCAGGTTCGATAGATCGTGGCCCAGTTCCCTGGCCTTTGTCAGCACAATGCGCAAGAACGATGGTGTGCCGATAAAAAAATCCGGCTTCAGGTCAGCCATCAACTGGATTTGAATTTCGGTGTTTCCTACGCCGCCGGGTACCACGGGGCAACCAATAGCGCGGCAACCGCTTTCTACCAACATACCAGCCGGCGTCAGGTGATAGGAGAATGTGTTGTACACGATATGGCCTGGTCGTACCCCGGCTGCCCATAAGGCGCGGGCATAGCGCCAGTAGTCCTTTCGGGGCGAATCGGGTTCGTAAATACCGCCCGGCGAAGAAAAAATGTGCGATAGTTCCGATAGCGGGACAGTATTGATGCCACCAAGAGGTGGCGTTTTCTTTTGCAGCACCGCCAGATCCGATTTTCGTGTTGTCGGCAGCCCGGCTAAGGCTTCGCGGCTGTTAATCGATCCTGGGTCCAGGTCTGCGAAGGCCTCGGCGTAGTGGGGTGCATTTGTCTTGGCATGGGCCAGTTGTGCCGAAAGCTCGGTCATCAACTGTTCTTCCCGCTGCGACGGGTCACGGGTTTCTAGGTCGTCAAAATATTCGTCGGCGCCGCTCATGGCATGCCCTTTTCAACTTCACAAAATACTGAGGGCGCGGCGTTAGGTAAAAAATTAACCAAGCCAGCGCTTGCGCCGGCGGTAGGTCTTAACATCTCGGAAACTCTTTTTCTCTCCACTGGAGATACCTAGATAAAATTCTTTAATATCTGCGTTTTCCTTTAGCGAGTTAGCATCGCCCTCCAAAACAATAGACCCGTTCTCAAGGACATAGCCAACTTTGGCAATATCCAAAGCCAGGGCGGCGTTCTGTTCAACAACTAGGAAAGTCTTCTTTTCCTCTTCATTGAGGCGCTTAATAATGGCTAGGATTTCCTCGATGATCATAGGCGCCAATCCCAAGGACGGCTCGTCCAGCATCACCAATTTGGGGTCCGACATCAGGGCTCGACCGATGGCCAGCATCTGCTGCTCACCACCAGAAAAATAGCCGGCCCGAACGTCACGCCGGTCGTAGATGCGGGGGAAATACTGATAAACCAGTTCCAAATTCCGCTTCATCACCGGCTTTGAGACGATATGGCCGCCAGCGATCAGATTTTCTTCGCCGGTCAGATTCTCAAACACCCGGCGACCCTCGAACACCTGAACGATCCCCATTTGTACCGCTTCATGGGCTTGCAGGTGGTCAATCCGTTTACCGTCGAATTCGATGGTGCCCCGGGTCACCTCACCGCGTTCAGCCTTTAGCTGACCCGATATCGCCTTCAAGGTGGTAGACTTGCCCGCACCATTAGCGCCCAGGACGGTGGTGATAGCTCCATCCTCGACCTCGATGGAGATACCCCGCAAAACCAGGATGACACCATCATAAATGACTTCGACGTTGTTGAGTATGAGCACGGCGCTCCCCAATACAGACAAATCAAATACAAAAATAATGGCCAGCTGGTCCGGCCCAAAATGGGTCGGACCAGCCGGAAGTATTATTTTGACTTAGTGAGCTGCGACCATTTCCATGACCGTTTTACGATAGCCGTGCATCCATTCCGAGATCGGCACAAAAGCCTCACCCTTTACTTGGAAGACTTGCACCCAGCCACCACCCTCATGATCTTCGGCAGTGACCTTTAAAGGCGGCAAGATGCCGCCCAAGGAGAAGTTACTGATGTTTTCAAATCCCTTTTGGACATCGGCACCGGTAACGTCGGCACTGCCACCCTTGGCCTTGACAGCATTTTCCACTGCCTTAAGAGCAATAGCGGCCCACATCAAACCACGGTTGTAGTACACCGTCGATTCCATTTCCTTCGGCGCAGATTTACCTTCGGATTTGTATAATGCCTTGATGTCGCGCAGCACTTGGTAGTCGGAACCAGCACCAGCCATCTGCAGCACGTAATAGCCCTGGGCCTTGTGCCAACCGCCAGCGCCCATGATGTTGGACTCCCCGGCTGCCCAGACAAAACCGATCATTTTGTTCAACGGATAACCCTGACGGGTGAATTCGTTAATGGACACGGAAGGAGCCTTACCAAAGGTGTGGTTGAGAACAAAATCTGCCCGGTAGCGGCGAGCGATATCCTGCACTTGCACTTTCATTTCCACACCTGGCGGAGGAATAGCAAACTCCTTTAGTGTGAAGCCTTCCATATCCCGCAATTTGTGCAAGATGGGAAGGGGCTCGCGGCCCGCAGGGTTGTCGTAATAGATGTAAGCGATTTTCTTGCCCTTCAATACGCCGCCCAATTGCTCCTTGGCAAATTGAACAGCCGCAGCACCCTGGGACCAATACGTGGCCGCGATGGGAAACAGATAGGGGTATTTTTTGCCGTTAGCTGCTGCCGCGGTACCGAATCCCGGGCTAGTGCCTGGAATCTTGTCTTCGTGCAGCAATGGGGTCAAAGCCTGCGTATGTGGCGTGCCATAAATGGCCACGACCACTGCGCCGCCCTTCTTCATGCGTTGATAAGCTTCCATGCCTGGCGGGACTTTGTATTCGTGGTCAATTTCCATCACTTTGATGGTGTGACCGCCGATACCGCCTCTGCTGTTCACCAACTTGACGTAGTCATGGTAGCCAGGACACAGGAACGTGCCGACGGTCTGCGTCGGGCCAGTCCTGTCGCACTGCAGGCCAACGACGATTTCGCCAGCCGTTACAGTATTGATCTGAAAAGAGGCGGCCGCAACTACAGTCGCCGCCATCAGACCGAGTCTCAAATGTCTCATGCCTTAGTCTCCCCTGTTAAGTGCCGCCGTTCTATTCGACGACGGTGAAATACCCTAAACCCTAATAGGAAAAGGGCCAAACCCGGAAGTAGTTCCGGATATTCTGCCAAAGTTTATTCAATCCCTCAGGTTCCACAACCAAGAAAAAGATGATCAAGCCGCCAAAGATGATCAAGCGCATCTGCGCGATCACCTGCGCCAAGTAATTCCCGTCAACGAAAAATACGCCCACGGTTTCCATAAATACCCGCACGCCGAACGGCAGTAAAGTGATGAAGACTGCGCCAAATACCGAGCCCAAAACCGAGCCCAAGCCACCAATGATGACCATCGCCAAATAATCAATCGATATAGGTAGTTGGAAGGCTTCATAATTGGCAATGCCGTAATAGTAGGTCGCCATTACGCCCGCGACACCCGCATAGAAGGAGGAAATTGCGAAAGCTAAAAGTTTATAACGGTAGACATTGATACCGATAATTTCAGCCGCAATTTCCTGGTCACGAATTGCGATGAAGGCCCGACCGATACGGCTGCGTACCAAATTCAGGGTCGCTAAAATCGCAATTACGGAAATCGGCATCAGAAAGAAGTACATTTCCGTTTGTGTTTCCAAAACCTCGCCAAATAATTCCGGTCGAGGCATCTCGATAGAAGCTTGAATTCCGCCGGAGATGAGGGGTGTATGGTTCAGCGTCCATTCGATAATGAATTGCGCCGCCAAAGTGGCAATAGCTAAATATAGCCCCTTTACTCGCAACGCCGGCAAACCAACAAATAGACCAATCAGAGCCGCCACAACGCCACCCGCCGGTATGGTCAGCCAGAAGGGAAAATGAAAATGCACGGCGAAATTTGCCGCCGTATAGGCGCCGACGGACATGAAGGCTGCGTGGCCTATTGATATCTGGCCGCAATAGCCTAATAAAATATTTAACCCTAGGGCGCCTACTACCGCTATGGCCGCTAAATTGACCAGCGTCAGGTAGTATTCATCCAATACCAACGGGAAAATGATGAAGAAAACTACTAAAAATACTGCGATCGCTGTCTTTCCAATGGGCAGTGGATACAGTGCCATATCGGACTGGTAGGTCGTTTTGAAGTAGCCGCTCTCGCGATGAAACATGACGCTAAATATCCCCGAGATTAGATACGTTCAATTATGGGTTTGCCGAAGATGCCGTATGGCCGAAACATCAGCACCAGGATCATCAGGACATAGGGTGTAAAATCCTTGGTGCCACCGCCTACATAGGGGTCGACATATCCAGCGGAAATAGCTTCCGCTACACCCACCACGATGCCGCCAATAATAACCCCAAGGATAGAATCGAGGCCGCCCAGGATCACCACTGGGAAAACTTTCAGGCCCAATGCTGCCAATTGCGTATCGACCCCGATTGCATTCCCCCAGACCAATCCGCCCAGTAGAGCGACAAAGCCAGCTAGCATCCAGGCCAAGACAAAATAACGTTCTACATTAATGCCCATAGCCATGGAGACTTGGTGGCTATCAGCGACGGCGCGCATGGCCACGCCCTTACGGCTTTTCATAAAGAACCAGCCAAAGACGGCCATGAAGCCAATGGAGATAACCCCGCCCAGGACATCGATAGGCGCCATAAAGAAGGGCCCCCAAATAATCGGCGCATCCGGGATAGGCAATGGAATGGGTCGTGTTTCAGCCCCGAACACCAGCGGACCCAGCCCGCGGAACATCAGGGCCAAACCAATAGTCGCCATGATGATGGCTACGATTGGGCGGCCGATCATGGGCCGCAGGACGACCCGCTCCAGCGCCCAGTTGAAAACCAGCATGAACAATAGGCCCGTGGCGATGGCCGCCCAAAGAGGGAAGCCGTGTAACTTCATCACACCGGCTACGACAATTGCGGCGATCATGCAGAATTCGCCCTGGGCGAAATTGATGGCGTCAGTAGACTTATAGATCAAAACAAAACCAACGGCGACCAGGGCGTACATCAGTCCGGTCAGGATACCGTTGGTCACCAATTCGATAAAAAATTGCAACTCCATGTGGGCTCTCCTCGGGCGCTTAGGCCGCTTCCTGTATCGCCATATGGGCGTCAATGAAGGATTCGCTTCCGTCCTCAAATGTCACTGCCAGTCGCAATTCCACATCCTTGGCTCCACCGTATAAAGCCTCAATCACAGGGCCATATTTTTCGGCAATGAAACCGCGACGCAATTTTCGCGTGCGCGTAATTTCGTTATCGTCAGCATCCAGATCCTTGGTCAAAAGAAGAAACCGTTTGATTCGCGAGACCTCGGGCATGCCCTGATTAATTTTGCGAATTTCCTCTGCGATCAAGTTTATAACTTCAGTTTTTTGACTTAAATCCATGTAGTTAGTGTAGGCCAAGGCATGCTCCTCCGCCCATTTCCCCACATTCTCTAAATCAATGGCGACCATAGCGGAAACGAAGGGGTGCCCGTCACCAAACGAAACGGCTTCATTGATATAAGGACTGAATTTTAACTTCAATTCCACGAACTGCGGAGCATAGGGCGTGCCGTCCTGCAATTTTCCCACATCCCTTGCCCGGTCTATGATAATCAGATGACCGTTTTCATTAATAAGACCGGCATCGCCCGTGCGATACCAACCATCATCCGTCATTGCTTCTGCAGTTTTGCCGTCCTCGCGATAATAGCCAGCAAAAATGCTGTTGCACTTGATTTGGACTTCCTTTGAATCCTCTTCAATGCGAACTTCGACACCGGTGGTGGGCCGGCCGGCCGTATCCGAGGTTGCCTCATCGTCCGGCTGCAGGGTGACTAGGCCGCCGACTTCCGTCATGCCGTAACCTTGTTTTAGGTTTATACCCATGCCCCGGAAAAAACGGAATGTGTCCGGCCCCATGGGCGCACCGCCGCTATAACACCATCGGGCACGTCGCAATCCCAATTGGTCCCGAATTGGGCCGAAGACCATGATCTCGCCGATCTTGGCCCAGAAACCTAAGCCGCCGGGGGTAGCCTTGTTTTCGTACTTCAGATCCTCGATCCGGCGGGCCACATCACAGAAATAGTTATAAACCTTCCGTTTCACTGGCGAAGCGCTGACACCCTTTAATTGAAGGGTCGACAACATACCTTCCCAAATGGCCGGAGGAGCGATGATGCCCGTAGGTCCCAATTCTCGTAAATCCCGCATCACAGTAGCCGGATTTTCCGGACAGTTGCAGGTCGAACCTACTAGCATGGAAAGGACCGGGCCATAGGCAGTGTCGCCTACCCACGCCATGGGCAGGTAAGAGAGGAAATCGTCGTCGGGTCGAATGCCCTCAGCATCCACAAATCTACCCGCATTGGCCAAAAGGTGTTCATGGCTTAGCATGACGCCCTTAGGATTTCCTGTGGTGCCTGATGTATAGCACATCAAGGCGATATCAACCCCGGTGGTCTTGCCGACCTCATCGTCGAAGTAACTGCTGTTCGAAGCTGCAAAGGTCTGTCCCGCCAGGCGCACGTCATCGTAGGATTTCAAATTGGCATCATCATAGTCCGTCATGCCGCGCGGGTCGCAGTAGATCAGGTATTCCAACCCCGGCAATTCGTCCTTTATTGACAGGATTTTATCCACCTGCTCCTGGTCCTCGGCCACAATAACCTTGGCTTCCGAGTGGCGCAGGACGTAAGCCAGTTCCTTGGCGATGGCGTCCTGATAGACCGGTACGGCCGTACCGCCGATGCTTTGCGCGGCCACCTGGGCCCAATATAATTTGGGCAGATTGTTGCCAATTATTCCTAACTTATCTCCGCGCTTAAAATTTAGCGAAGCGATGCCTAGGGCAAAATCTCGAACCTCTTGAGCGTATTGAGACCATGTATAGGTTTTCCAAATGCCGAGATATTTATCCCGCATCGCCGGCTGATCACCCATTTCCCGGGCGTTACGCAGCATATATTCCGGAAGCGTCGAGAGTTCGGCCATGGCTATGCCACCTCCTTTTGATCCGACGTGCCCAAATAGGCCTCGATTACCTTGGGATCGGCGCGGACTTCGTCCGGTGTGCCCTGTGAAATTTTCGCACCCATATCCAGCACTGCCACGTGGTCGGAAATATCCATCACTACACCCATGTCGTGCTCGATAAGGGTGATTGTGGTACCCCATTCCTGGTTAACGTCCAGGACGTAGCGAACCATATCTTCCTTTTCTTCCTGGTTCATGCCAGCCATCGGCTCGTCGAGCAGCAACAGGCGCGGTTCTGCGGCTAGGGCACGGCCCAATTCGACCCGTTTTTGCAAACCATAAGGCAAGGCGCCCGCGAGGGTCTTGCGCAAATCCGTCAGATTCAAGAAATCGATGATTTCTTCCACCCGCTCTCGATGCCTAACTTCTTCACGTTGGGCAGGTCCCCAATACAAAAAGGCGGACAATACACCGGTCTTCATCAAGACATGACGCCCCAGCATCATGTTCTCCAGAACCGTCATGCCCCTAAATAAAGCAATATTCTGGAAGGTGCGTGCGACCCCCATTTCGGCGATCTTCGCTGGTGGGGTGTTGCTGATGTCTTTATCTTCAAAGACGATGCTGCCTTCATCGGGGTGATAAAAACCGGAAATCATGTTTAACAAGGTCGTTTTGCCTGCACCGTTGGGCCCGATGATGGCAAAAATTTCACCTTCCTGCACTCCGGTGGTGACTTCGGTCACCGCACGCACGCCGCCAAAATTTTTCGCCACGTCCCTGATGGTCAGTTTAATGCCCCCGCCGGAGCCTTGTGCATCAGTCATGCCGCCGCCTTCCACGTCAGAATATCTGAAAACCTGGCACCACTCTGCGCAGGCAGTAAATAATTGCCTCTGAAATCAGCGACCGGCGTGGCCTCTAATCCAAGCACAAATTTAACGTTCATATGGGAGATCCACACCGCCCCACCCTGTACCAAAGATCATACCAAGTAACCCAAACTCCGTGCCATTCACCAGCTTATCAGAGCATGCCTTTGCATAATCAGCCCGTAGTAAAGCGGCAGAAGTTGGCCCGGTCAAGGGAACATTGGATCAAAATTTACCTTGACTTATGAGCGTTAGCATCATCATAGCCTTCCCGCGAGACCACGTCTTCTTCAACAAAATCTTCAGCCGCCACGATGCAGCGGTCTTATGATCCGCCCTTTATGAATCAAAAATGCGTTGTTCATTAGAGGGACGTGCTTTTTGGATAAAATGGCGCTATCAACGCGCTAGTTAGAACTAAACTTCAAACGGGAGTTGTGTCGTCCAATCGGCATGCGATGCCACGCGCAACTTCATAACGTAAGCGTTGATGGCCCACTTAATCCATTCTCGCCAAAGTCACAGTTTGCGTTACGCCACAGTAATCAGGAGAGAACCCACATGACCTCCATCGGTAATGACAGTCTTAACACCCGACGCACATTAAGCGTTGACGGTAAGGACTATGACTACTTTTCCTTACCAGCCGCCTCAGAGGGTGGATTAGGCGATTTATCCCGTCTGCCTTATTCCTTGAAGGTTCTTTTGGAAAACCTGTTGCGACATGAAGATGGCCGAAGTGTTACCGCGGATGACATCAAGGCAGTTGCCACTTGGTTAGAAAACCAGAGCTCGGATCAGGAGATTGCCTATCGCCCAGCCCGCGTTTTAATGCAGGATTTCACAGGTGTTCCGGCAGTGGTGGACTTGGCAGCAATGCGCGAGGCCGTAGTCAACATGGGGGGCGATCCCGAGCGCATAAACCCCCAGTCTCCTGTAGATTTGGTAATCGACCATTCAGTGATGGTAGATCATGCGGGCACTCAGGAAGCCATGGCCAAGAATATCGAGTTGGAATTTCAACGTAACGGCGAACGTTATGCTTTCCTGCGCTGGGGTTCCCAGGCCTTCGATAATTTCCGCGTGGTACCCCCCGGCACGGGCATCTGCCATCAGGTTAATGTGGAATACCTGGCCCAGGTCATCTGGAAATCGGAGAACGCTGGCAAGACCATCGCCTATCCCGATACGCTAGTGGGCACCGACAGTCATACCACCATGGTCAACGGCCTGGCGGTACTTGGTTGGGGTGTCGGCGGTATCGAAGCGGAGGCAGCCATGTTGGGACAACCCATTTCCATGTTGCTTCCCGAAGTGGTCGGCATGAAGCTGACTGGGAAATTGCCGGCCGGCACCACGGCAACGGATCTGGTTTTAACGGTGACAGAAATGCTGCGGGCGCAGGGCGTGGTCGGCAAGTTTGTCGAATTTTTTGGCCCCGGCCTCGACAATCTTCCCCTGACCGACCGGGCTACCATCGCCAACATGGCGCCGGAATACGGCGCAACCTGCGGTTTCTTCCCAGTGGACAACGAAACCCTGCGGTATTTAGAGTTCACCTCCCGCGATTCCGACCAGATCAAACTGGTTGAGGCCTATGCCAAGGCCCAGGGGATGTGGCGGGACAGCGATAGCCCCGACCCGATGTTCACCACAACCCTGGATTTGGACATGAACACTGTTGTCCCTTGCGTTTCGGGTCCGACCCAGCCTAACCAGCGGGTCGACCTGGACAAGGCTAAATCATCATTCAACGAGGCCCTGCCCAGTTTGATGGCAGGTGCTAATACAGAAAAATCAGTGCCGATCGCCGGGGCGGATTATGCCCTGCGCAGCGGCGACGTCGTAATCGCTGCTATCACTTCGTGCACCAATACATCCAACCCCTCGGTATTGGTAGCGGCCGGTTTGGTGGCGCAAAAAGCCCTGGAAAAGGGCCTGCAAAAGAAGCCGTGGGTGAAATCATCCCTGGCACCTGGCAGTCAAGTAGTCGCCGATTATCTGCAATCCGCCGGTTTGCAGAAACCCCTGGATGCGCTGGGTTTCAACGTGGTCGGCTTTGG